>JAFDEE010000008.1 GCA_019310525.1 Deltaproteobacteria bacterium
TTGGATGCTCAGACGTCATGAAGAAGGGATCCTCGCCTACTTTGATATTCGAATCGACAACGGCATTGTCGAAGCCATGAATAACAACGCCAAGACGATCAGCCATAGAGCCCGGAGGATACAGAAGTGAAAAGACCTTCTCTCTGGCTATTATCCATGGCCTCGGTAAACTCCAACTGCCACAATGTCAGCACAAATTCTTATGAGGAGCCAAAAATTTACGGGTCATACCGGCGGCCTTAATGGTATATCCCACTTTTTCATGTACTTCCACACGGCCGTCCTGCTCAAACCCAACCGCCTTCCAACCTCGGCCTTGTTCCAGCCGCAATCATTTAGAAGCCGCAGCAGGCCTTCGCGAGTCAACTTCTCACCGGCCAGGGAACGAACCCGGTCCTGGGAGATCGATCCCAGGGGTTCCGGTGGGAAGGCCACACGCCTCACCTCCATGGGAAGATCGAAGATACCGATTCGCTTTCCATTGCACAGGACGAAGGCGTGTTCAATGGCGTTTTCCAGCTCTCTCACATTGCCCGGCCAGGGATAATCCATGAGGACCCGCATCGAGGGGCGCGTCACGCCCTCTATTCGCTTGCCGGTCTTCCGATTTTGCAGTTCGATGAAGTGGGCGATCAGAAGTGGGATATCCTCCCTTCTTCTCCTTAAGGGCGGAATCGAGATGGGGAAGACCTTAAGCCGGTAGTAGAGGTCTTCTCGGAAATTCCCGTTCCTGACAAGGGCGCTCAAATCCTTGTTGGTGGCGGCAATGATCCGGATGTCTATTTTGCGCTTCCTGGACTCACCCACCCGCTCGATTTCCTTTTCCTGGAGTACCCTGAGAAGCTTGACCTGGATGTAGGGGCTGATTTCGCCGATCTCATCCAGGAATATGGTCCCCCCATCCGCTTCCTCGAATCGGCCGGCCCGGTCCCGGACAGCCCCGGTAAAAGCGCCCCTCACATGGCCGAACAGCTCACTTTCCAGCAGGGATTCTGAAAGGGCGCTGCAGCTCACGGTCACAAAGGGCATATCCCTGCGGGCCCCGTTGTGGTGTATGGCCCCTGCAACCAGTTCCTTGCCTGTCCCGCTTTCCCCCTCGATGAGGATGGTCGCCTCGCTGGCAGCAGCCGCCCTGATAGCAGAAAAGACCTGCTGCATGCCGTGACTCCTCCCGATCAGGTTGTGGAACCTGTGAAGCTCTCCCAGCTTGAGGCTGGCCTCCTCCGCCTTTCGCCGTGCCTTCTCAAGTTCCGTGAGATCCGTGACGGTTTCGACCACACCCTTTACGGCACCGTTCTTATCCTTGACCAGTCTGGCGCTCTTGAGTACGGGAACGTCATGACCCGATTTGTGGCGCAGGAAACATTCCCGACCGTCCAGGCGGCCTTCCTGGTAAATGCCGCACTCCTCGATGCCTGCAGGACAAGCCTTTGAAAAACAACGGGTGAAATTCAGAAGTGTGCAACTGCGCCCGATGGCCTCCTCGGCCGAATAGCCCGAAATTCGCTCCATCGCGGGATTCCAGGTCGAGATCTCCCCCCGCTCATTGAGCGTGAAAACACCGTCGGCCATGGATTCCAGCAATAAACTCGAAAAACTGGGATCCAGCACTTTTCCCTGCCCGTTTTCCATGATCAGCACCCCCTGTTGCTGGGTTTAACTGTGACCTTTGAAAAACGCCTCTCTTGACCGTTACCGTAACGTTACTAAACATTCCTTTACAAGGCAAGTAACGTTACTTCGCTTGTCAATCTTTATCCACGGCCATATTCCCTGGGGAGATTTTTCAAGGGAATTTGCGGGCTGATTCAGGTCATCCGGCCTACTGGGGCTGAACCGCTGCGGACGACATGGGAGGGAGACGCGAACCGGCATCGGAATTGAACCTGAATCTTGCAAGGTCGAGTTTGTAAAAGATGTACTGAGAAAGAACCGGGAGCGATTGGGATTCTGGGGTTGATCTTCCCATGGTGAGGCTAAGACATTGGAAAAAAGGGAAATCGGATTCCGGCGGGAGTTTGAAAGAATGGTGGCGAAGGGAATCGTCCTGATGGACTTTAATGCCCCTTGGTGTACACCCTGCCGCCTGCAGGAGCCGATCATCCGGCATCTCGCGGTCCGATTCAGGGGAAAGGTACGTATTGAGGGGATGAACGTGGATGAGCATCCGGACCTGGCCCTTGACATGGGGATCCGGAGTATCCCAACCCTGATCCTTTTCAAGGACGGCAAAGAGATGAAGCGTTTTGTGGGACTTCAGTCCGAGACCACCCTTGCCGAAGCCCTGGACAATCTTCTTGAATCGGTCCCTGAAGGCCGGGGATGAAAAAGTCACCGCCCCATTTTCCCAGTGGATCTTTGGCGAGCGAGGGTGATTATAGAGGAACTGGCACGGGCGATGCATAAATACAGCATGGGGAGAATAACTTGGCAATGCCTCCTTTTGAAAATTCTCCTTGAAGGGGTGGGTTCGATTCCCTTGCAGCCTCCAATCGACTTCGGCCCACCTCTTCCCTCATCCAACCTACCCTCAGAAAGGCCCAAACCGTTCCTCTCACCCTCTTTCCACCGAAACCCGAAACGAAAGGAGGACCCCATGGAAAGAATGTTCAAGAAATACCCCCTTGGTGATCTGGAGCTTGTAAACCGCTTCGTCTTCCCTCCCATCAAGCTTGCCTACGGCAAACCCGACGGCACAGTAACGGATCGCCAGTTACTCTTTTACCAACAGGTGGCGAAGGAAGGACCGGGCCTCGTCATCCTGGAACCGGTTTCCGTGACGCCTGACGGGAGGGAACACCCAAAACAGCTCTGCGTGCACCATCCAGGTTCGGGGAGGGAGTTGAAAAAGATCGTCGATGTCATTCACGGCCAGGGACGCCTTGTCTGCCTGCACCTGAACCATGCGGGCGGGGCAGCCAACCCCAAGGCCACAAAAAGCAGCCCCCGAGCCCCCTCGCCCTTCACTTGTCCATCGAGCGGCCAGACCTCCGAAGCCCTGACGGATCAAGAAATCGATGACATTTTGGAAGGATACCGCTCAGCCGCGGCGAAGGCCGTGGAGGCTGGTTTCGACGCCATCGAAATCCAGGCCGGGCACGGGTACCTGGTGTCTCAATTCCTGAATCCGAAGATCAACAGGAGGGAAGACCCTTACGGTAAGGACCGCCTGCTGTTCGCCAGGCGGGTCCTGTCGATGGTCAAGGAAGGGGCCCCGGATCTTCTTCTCATCCTTCGCCTGTCAGGAGATGAAATGGCGCCTGGGTCCGGCCTTTCGTGGAACGAGACGGTGACGTTACTTGAGCTGGCGGAAAAAGAGGGGATCGGGGCTGTTCACGTGGGGATGGGGAATGCCTGCTTCAGCCCTCCCTGGTATTTTCATCATGCCAGCCTGCCAGAGGGGCCCCAGTGGGATGCCCTCGCCGGGATCCGAAAGCATACGGACCTGCCCCTGATCGTCGCAGGAAGGATGGGTAGAGCGGAGAAGGTCCAAAGGGTGCTGGATGATGAGCTTGCCGAACTCGTGGCCCTCGGGAGACCCCTCGTCGCCGATCCCGACCTTCTGGAAAAGTGGGAGGAAGGTTTCCAGGAGAAGATCATCCATTGCGGGTATTGCCTCCAGGGATGTCTCCACCGGGTCAAGAGTGGAGAAGGCCTGGGCTGCAATGTCAATCCCGAAATCGGCCGTCCGGAGTTGGGGAGAACTGACCACCCTCTCAAGGTCCTCGTAGCCGGGGGCGGGCCCGCCGGAATGAGCGCGGCACGTTTCCTGGCTCAAAAAGGCCACCATGTCACCCTGGCCGAGGAAAAGGACCGGCTCGGGGGTGGGTTCGATCTCGCGTGGAAGGCCCCGGGCAAAGAAGAAATGAAAGCGACCCTTGACTCCCTCCGCAGGACCCTGGCTCCAAGCGGGGTCACCCTGCTCCTGGGAAGGAGCGTGGACCCCGGTTTGGTGGAGCAATTGAGTCCCGATCTCCTCGTGTGGGCGGTAGGTGCCGTTCAAAACCTTCCGGAAATACCTGGGCTAGACAACCAGTATACCCTCACCTCACTGGAATATTTTTCAGGCCAAAGGGAGGTCAAAGGCAAGCGTATCCTGATCATCGGCGCCGGCCGGGTCGGGCTGGAGATTGCAGAAAATCTGGGACGGCAAAGCCTGGATGTGACTGCGACAAAACGCACCGACCCCATTGGGAGCAATATGGAGATGGTTTCAAGAAATCTGATCCTGAAGCGCCTCTCGGAGATGAAAAACGTCCGACTCATGCCCCATACGACTGTCAAGGCCTTCACAGACACCCAGGTAGTTATAGAGCAGGACGGAGAGAACAAGGCTCTCAAACCCTTTGACACGGTGATTCTCGCATCGGGCCTGATCTCCGCGCCCGGGCCTGGAGAAGAAATCCGCAGGAAGGTCCCTCGAGTCGAGGTCATTGGAGACGCTGCGGAAGTGCTCGATATTTACAGCGCAACCTTGGCCGGTTATCAGTTGGCCGGGAAGTACTGAAAAATCGAATTTTCAACAAGTTTCAAGATTGCTTATGCAAGATTCAGGTTAATGTCCCAATCTGGGAATGGGAGAGGGCCTTCAGGAGAAGACTTTAGTGCGATTGTTGTAAGAGCTGATAAGCCTGTCTCTACGCCTTTCACTCGAACCCTGGACCCCTTGAACCCTCGACTCCTTGGCACCTAAGCTTACGGCTTCAGCCGAGAGTAGTTTACTAAAGCCTATCCACTGAGGTACCATGAAAAACGGAACCGAACTTTCTGTTCTAAAGGCCAGGGCCGAGGCCCTCAAAGCCCGGCTCGACCTGCTGGAGAAGCAGATCAAGAGGAAAGAGCAAGGCGATGCGCCTCCCCGCTCCCGGGTAGCGACGGTTGACCCGGAGCGGTGTGTCGCCTGTGGAATCTGCGAAGGCTCGTGTCCTGCCAAAGCGATTACTGTAAGAGAGGTGCCCCTGGTGGATCCACAGCTATGCATGGGATGCGGAATTTGCGTCGAGCAATGCCCGAAGGGGGCCCTATCCCTCCTGGACCGGGGAGGAGAACTCCCGGGAGGGGTGTCCAGTGGCCAGAAAAGCGCCCTTCAGGGTTATCACAAAACGAGGAGGTTACGGTATGGAAGATCTATCGTTTTCGGGAATCGCGGTCGTTTCCTGCGGCACCCTGAGTCCTGAATTGAACTACTTGAAAAAGGAAGGATTTCTGGACACCCCTCACCTGTATTACACCACACCGGGACTTCACCAGGATGTCCGCGAACTGGAACGCCAGCTCGTTGACCGGATCCGCAGGGCCAAGGAATCCGCGGACAAGGTCCTCGTTGTCTACGGCGGGAAATTCTGTTATGTCAATGTAGAGGAACCCACCCGCACTATGAGAACTATAATCCAAGAACAGGGCCCGGACGTATCGAGGATCGAGGCCACCCACTGCATGGACATGCTTGCCGGAGAAGAGGAACGGGACCGGATCGCCGGGGAGGTGGCCGGAGGGGAAAAAGTCTGGTGGATGACGCCGGGATGGATCCAGTTCCGCCACCAGGTGTTCAAAGGCTGGGATCAGGGTATCGCAAACGAGAATTTTCCCAAGCACACGGGCGGGGCCGTGGTCCTCGACGGTATCGGGTACGTGGATCGGTACATGGAGGAAAAACCGGAGGAATTCCTGGAATATTCCGACTGGATGGGCATCCCCATACAGGGCTATCCGGTCTCCCTCGACCGGTTCAAGTCGCTCTTGCTGGAGCAGGTGAAAAAACTCAAGGGCGATTAGGTTTAAATGGATAAATCAAGGAACGGCCCATGACGAACGGTGAGAGAAAAGGCCCACCGGTGCAGGCCGTGGAAGGAGATCCGCGGGAGGATCTCCTTTTTTACCGGTTCATAATCGACAGCCTCCCTGTCGCCATACTCACGGTTGATTCCCAATACAGGATCACGAGCTTCAACCCGTGGGCCGAGGAGGTGACGGGATATTCCAGGGACGAGGCCCTTGGTCATTACTGCGGCGACATACTCCAGGGCGGCATGTGCAAGCTCGATTGCCCGCTGAAACGGGCGATCCGCAGGGAGAGTTCCTTTGTCCGGCTTGACACAACCATTCAAAACAAACAAGGGGAGACGATCCCGGTAAGAATGAACACGGCGGCGCTGATCGACGATAAAGGCGCGCTAGTCGGTGCTGTCGAGGCCTTCCAGGATATTTCTTTCATGAAGGCCGTCGAGCGGGAAAAAGACAACCTCATCTCCATGTTCGCCCACGACATGAAGTCTTCCCTTACCATCATCGGGGGTTTCGTGCTCCGTTTGATGAAAAGAGCGACCGACCTGGACGATGAGAAGCGCAGGAAATACCTTGGGATCATCCAGGAAGAGACCAACAAACTGGATTTCCTGGTCGACGATTTCCTCGAATTCGCCCGCCTGCAGACCGGTAAACTGAAATTGAATTTCGAGACCACCTCCCTTGACAGGGAGCTGATGGAACTGATGGAAACTTACCAGGCCAAGGCCCGGCAGTCCGGGATCAAATTGGAGTTCCAGGATGATAAAATCCTTCCGGTTGTGGAGGCGGATCCGAACCGGCTGAGAAGGGCCTTTACCAATCTCCTGGACAACGCTTTCAAGTACTCTACAAAGGGAGGGACCATTACCCTGTCGACCAGGGAAACCCCGAAGGAGATCATGATCACCATAAGGGACAACGGACAGGGCATCGACCCGGAGGATCTGCCCCACATATTCGAGATCTTTTATCGGGGAAAAGGCGCCAACGGGAAAGAGGGATCTGGAGTGGGACTTGCGATCGTGAAGGCCATCGTGGAAGGGCACGGTGGGAGGGTGCTGGTCGAAAGCGAGCCGGGCAAGGGGGCCGCATTTACCATCACACTACCCAAGAGCCGGGGATGAAATCAAAAGAGGGGGAGAACGGCTCCTCCCCCTCGGGAAATCCTGAAAAAAGGCAAAGCGTGGCCCTTGCTGTTATAGGGCTTCCTCCACTTTCCAGACCTCCCAGACCTTTCCGACAAGACCGGGCCCGGGCCTGAGGGTGGTCTTTCCGGGCAGCCATCCGGAAGGTGTCGCCTCCTCCCCCTTGCTCGCGCGCACATGCTGGAAGGCCTTCACCTGGCGGATCAGTTCATTCACATTCCTGCCTACCGGCGGAGTAAGGATCTCCATCGCCTGAATCACCCCGTCGGGATCAATGATAAAGCGGCCCCTCATCTCAACGCCGGCGTCCTCGTCATAGACCCCGTAAGCCCTTCCTATGTTTCCCGGCCCATCTGAGAGCATGGGAAAGGGGACGCCTCCTTCCACCATCTTCGACAGCTCGTAATCCTGCCACATCTTGTGCACGAAATGGCTGTCCACGCTCACGGAGAGCAGTTCCACCCCAAGGTCCTGGAGTTCTCCGTACTTGGCCGCAACTGCGGCCAGCTCCGTGGCTCAAACAAATGTGAAGTCCCCTGGATAAAAACAAAGGACCACCCATTTCCCCAGGTAATCCGAAAGCTTGACCTGGCCGAAGGCACCAGCGTGATAGGCCGGGGCCTCAAAATCCGGGGCCTTGTGCCCAACCCTTGCTGTCGGAACGGCTCTCTCCACGTCCATGCTGCCCTCCCTTATGCTTTCATCCTTGTTTTTTCCACCATCCCCCACGGTCGCGCCGGTGGGTTTACCGCAACCGATCTTCAATTCTTTCATGTGTGTCACCCCCTCCATTTGATATCCAATCGCCGGGGGCATCCCTCAGACCCCTTTATTCGTCTTCACCAGCCCCCCCTACGTCATGATGCCGGTCGTTTTCCCGCTGTCCAGCTCCGAAGAACCCTTTGACCTGATCTTCGGTCTTATCACTTCTTTGAGGAAGAGCAGGGCCTCCTCCCTATCCCCATCCATAAGAATCGCCTCGATCCTCATGATCTCCTGTTCGGAGAAGTCAAGCACTATCTTTCCCATCTGCCTGCCTCCTTTCTTTTAATATGATATCCGGAACCGTAACCTCGATGCAACAAGGTTCTGGAGATTGACTTGCCTTCAACAGGACCAGGGGGTTGGTCAGTCCCCGTAGATCCAAGTAAATGAATCATTTCATCTCCCCATGGAACCCCTCCCGGGGTCCAATCAACAGATATCAAACCGAGGGCACTAACCTGACCAAGAAACCCACCAATTGCGATATTGCAATCCTTCAATAAGGCATCATTGCATTCCAAATCATTCAGTGCACTGAAATCTCCACTTCCTCCCCTTGATGTCTTTGCTAGACAACGGTTTGAAACGGATCCCTTTCTATGGAGATACCCTGGAAATATGGTCTTGTCGCGGGCAGGTGGAAAAGGTCGCACCCCTAGGCCGCCAGATAAAACCAACGGAATTCCAATCGGATGGAAGCATGACTCAGTGACGGGAAATGGGGAGGAAAAGCAGAGGAACGTCTCCCGGGGAAGTTTCAAGGAGACTGATTCCATCCTCCTTTCTTCCCTGCTGGCACATGATTTGCTTTTAATGTATCCAGACAGGGAGACCGGACCTTTTAACAGGCTGTTGAAAGGGAATTTCCCGTGGAAAGGAAAACTATGGGGGAAAATCAAGCCAGTGAGAGAAAGTACCTGTTTGGCCCAGTTCCTTCCCGCCGTTTGGGACTGTCCCTTGGAATCGACCTCACTCCCTTCAAGACCTGCAGTCTCGATTGTGTGTTCTGCCAACTGGGACGGACTACAAAAAAGACGGTCCTTCGGAAGGAATATGTCCCCATCGAGGCGGTGATTGCCGAGATCGAGGCCTGGCTGGCATCGGGGGGACGGGCGGATTATCTCACGCTCTCCGGGTCCGGGGAACCGACTCTCCATTCCCGATTCGGAGATGTGCTCTCCTTCATTCGTTCCCACTGCGGGATTCCCACCGTGCTGTTGACCAACGGCACCATGCTTTTTCACCCCGAGGTTCGAAGTGCTGCCTGCAACGCCGACATTGTCAAAGTTTCCTTGAGCGCCTGGGACCAGGCCTCTTACGGGTGGATGAATCGTCCCCATCCGGATCTCCGGTTTGAGCAACTGATTGAAGGGCAAAAGATCTTTCGGGATCAGTTCAAGGGAAATCTCTGGATGGAAGTCTTCCTGGTCGCAGGCATGAACAGCTCCCCCGACGATGTCTCAAAGATCGCCGCCTTGGTGGAGGAAATACGTCCGGACCGTATCCATCTTAATACTGCTGTACGGCCCCCCGCGGAAGAATTCGCCCAGCCGCTCTCAAGGCAGCGCCTGGCCGCTCTGGTCAACCTTTTTCGTCCCACTGCTGAAGTCATTGCAGAGTTCACCCCTCATACCACCTCCGGCATAAGGGCAAGTCAGGAAAGGGTATTCTTCATGCTGAAAAGGCGCCCCTGCACGGCGGAGCAGATCGCAGAGGCCTTTGGCATGCACCTTAACGAGGTTTCGAAAATTATCGGGAATCTGTTGCGCGCCCACCGCATTTTGGCGGAACGGCGGGATACAGCCGTGTATTATCGGGCCAAAAACACGGATGAGAAATCGACGGAAGGCATGGAAGGCGGGTAAAACACAGGGTCCTATTGATCAGGATCCAGCGAAAAACCATGCCCGAGCCGACCGAAGATAGATGATCCGGTCGCAAAAGACGGCGGATCCATTGAGATTAGCCGCCCGTGGAAGGGAAGCGGATCTGTGGTGGCCCGAGAGAGCCGCTTTACACGTAATCGCTTTTCACCATGAAGGAAAGGAGGATGACGAGATGCCCAGAGGAGACGGAACAGGCCCAAGGGGACAAGGCCCTGGAACAGGAGGTGGAAGAGGTAGAGGAGGCGGACGCGGAGGCGGCTTTGGAGCAGGCCCGGGCGGCAATTGCATCTGCCCGAATTGCGGCGAAAAGGTGCCCCACCAGCCCGGAATCCCTTGCTACCAGGAACAATGCCCGAAGTGCGGCACCGCCATGACCCGTGAATGACAATCTTTCTTGAGGTCCATTTTGCTTGAAAACCCGGGACGGGGCCGTCAAGGACCCGTCTTCAGGTCCCGGGAATGGAGACGTGGGGCCGGGGTCCATGATGAGGCCAGAGACCTTGAAAACCACCCAGACCATGACTATGGTTGTATGAGATGGATCACGACTTGGAATTCCAGGACGAAACCGTCAAGAAGAGAATCGCTGAAGAGGATCTCATCCGGGAACGGGGGGGAAAGTCTACTTCGGCGGGGGAAGACATTGCAGGAACCGGATCGAACAATTCAAGGAGCGTGGCGAGGTCCAGGTGGAAGAAGTGGACTCTTCAGGGTTCAAGTGCTTTGAGCAAGCTGGAGAGAAGTTGTACCGGATCTGGCTGAAGATTGATGAAACAAGACTGGATGATCTTTACTGATGTCCCGGAAAGAAAAAAACAAGGTCAGAGGAAACGCCTCGATTACGGGGCCGATGGAGCCTCGGCCCGAAGCCTCCGATCCCGGGCTGCTCCGGAGATTCCTGAGGTGGATCGCCAGGGGTGCTGATCAGGCAAAGAGCGGAAGAACTTATTGCCCCACCTGACAGATCAAGCATTAGGATCCCGCCGGGTCGGCTCGGGATGGATCCAGTGTGCGAGACCTTTAACCCATTCCATGAAACCCTGGTTCAAGGAGGAATCGAAATGCAGTGTGAAAGGTGCGGCGACGCTGTGCCCGCCGGAGAAGAAAGGGAACTTCACGGGCAGATCCTTTGTGAGGACTGTTACATGGACTTCCTATCTCCTCCCAAGGCATGTGATCCCTGGGCGGTCCACAGCGCCAAGTCTTTCACAAGGAAACAGGCCCGAAATGTGCAACTCAACCCAGTGCAACAAAAAATCCTTCGCATCCTCGAAGAACAGGGGCCTGTTGAACCGGGTCGGTTGGCCAAAAGGCTTCAAATCAAGCCAACGGACCTTGAAAGGGAAATCGCTGCTCTCAGGCACATGGAAAAGGTGAGGGGTGCCCTTAGGGACGGAAAGCGTGTGCTCCTGCCCTGGGACCAGCCGCCCTCACAATGAAATACTATCAGGATAGTCTCACTTTCGGGCGCCTCAAGGACTTGGCGCCCTTTTTTCATCCTTTCCGGTGCCTCCTGGTGATCCGGTCCCAGGCACGCGTTCATCCGGGCAAACTCCTCGTCCATACTTTCCGGAAATTTTTCTTGTACTGTGAAAGATCCTTTCAATATTTCATCCATTCCCCCGTTGCCCGGGCTGGGTCCCATTGAGTCCTTTCAGAACGAATAATCTCCCCACACCGGACACTGCTGAAGACGGTTTTCATCTCCCTGGATCCTGCATAAACAATAATTTTTTCTCTTTCCTCAAAAAATGGTACGAAAGGTGCATAAGAGTACTGAGATAAGGCCGACATCCTCTCTCTCCCCGGCCGAAGACTCGCGCTTGAAACCTTACGGGAGAGAGCGCACAACGTTGCGCCGTCGGCACTGAAAAGCCGAGTGGAGCGACAAAAACCTGACGGGGAGATACGGGAGTCTCGATCTGACAACTTCCCCGGAAGGGCAATGTTTTCCAGGGTAAGGAGAGGGCCCTGGGGTAGGGTCTTCTCCGGGATTTCCGGAAGCCAGCCTGTTGAGGGGCGGGACCTTTTTTTTCGGACCCGAAAGCGGCTGCAATGAGATTCAAAACCAAATTGATCTTGGCTTTCTCGGTCCTCCTCGGCCTTGCCGGAGCATCCATCTATTTCATTCTTTCAGGGTATTTCCAAAGGGAAATCACGGAGGAGGCAAGGAGGCGCGAGATCACTTTCGTCAGAGGACTTCGGCAGGGTCTTGAGCCTCTTCTGGCCAACCGGGACGCCCGAAGTTTAAACCGCAGGCTCCGCCGAATCGGTCGAGATATGATCCAGATCCGTTACATCGTGATCCTGGACGAAAACGGCCAAGTGATTGCAAGCAGTAGTGGGCGTAGATTTCCACGCTGCCTCCTCCGGGCCCACCCGCCCCAACGCGCCAATGTCACCCACGACCAGGTTTTTCACTCTGAAAACGGAAGTGTCAGGGACTTCGTTTTTCGCTCCTCCCGGTGGCCTGGAACCGAAATCCACGTGGGGATGAGCGAAGAATTCCTCCGACAAGACATCCGCAGGGCTCGCAGGACAATAGGCTTTGTGGTGCTGGCCTGGACGGGTGTCGGGATCCTCTTGGCCTGGTTTCTGTCGTTCTACCTAAGACGAAATCTCGAAGATCTCTCTTATGCCCTCGAAAAGTTCGGGGAAGGTAGATTAGACTTCCGTTTGGAGGAAAAAGGGGATCCGGAGGTTGCGGCCCTCATCCGAAGTTACAACCGCATGGCCGATATGCTCCAGGAAAGGGCGGCCGAACTTCTTCAATCCAATGAAAGGATCGAGCACCTGAACGCGGTCCTGGGAGCCATCCGAAACGTAAACCAGCGTATCACCCGGGAAAAGGACCGGGACCGTATGCTCCAGGGTGTGTGCGACGACCTCTGTGAGACCCGGGGGTTTCTCCATGCCTGGATCGCCCTAAGGGACGGTGCCGGAGAGTATTTCGCCTTCAAGCAGGCAGGACTCGGAAAAGATGCCGCCTCCTGCATCCTGGAAACCCTTCGGAGCAGCGACTCCACAGATCCCTGGAACAGGGCCCTCAGGACGGGCGAAGCCCTGACGATTGAGTCTCCTTCCATTTCATGTCCCAAGTACCCTTTGCCCAGCCCCAACGACAGCCAGGGTCTCATGACGGTACGGTTGGAGTACGGCGGGGAAATCTACGGTCTTATGACCATCGGCCTGCCCGCCAAGTTCATAAATAGTGAACAGGAGAGGCGTCTGTTTGAAGAAGTAGCCGGGGATCTTGCTTACGCCCTCCATACCTTGGACCTGGAGGAGAAGGGAAGGCGGGCAGAAGAAGACCTCAGGGAACGGGAGGAAAGGCTCCGGGCCGTATTTGAAGCAGTCCCCAATCCCATTGTAGTCTATGATCCGAACGGGCACCCCCAGTACCTGAACTCGGCCTTCACCCGGGTATTCGGATGGACCCTGGAGGAACTGAGGGGAAAACGCATTCCTTACGTGCCCGAGGATCAAGAGGCCATCACAGCTGAGAAAATACGCGAGATCAATGAAACAGGCGGGCCGGTAAGAATCGACACCGTTAGATTGACCCGCGACGGGAAACCCGTCGAGGTCCTCTTGAGCGCGGCCAGCATCCGCGGCCCCCATGGGGAACCAGACGGGATGGTGGTCAACCTCACCGACATGACCGAAACGAAAAGGCTGGAAAAGCAATTCCGGCAGGCCCAGAAGATGGAATCCATAGGCACCCTTGCCGGAGGGATCGCCCACGACTTCAACAACCTGCTCATGGGAATCCAGGGGAATATCACCCTGCTCTCTTATGACATCGATCCGGAAAGTCCTGATTTCCAGCAGGCCCGGGGCAGGATCCGGAACATTGAACAACTGGTGCGAAGCGGGGCCGACCTGACGAAGCAATTACTGGGCTTTGCAAAGGGGGGTAAATACGAGGTCAAGCCCACGGACCTGAACCGCCTCGTAAGGGAACAGACCCGGATCTTCGGGCGCACCAAAAAGGAGATCCGGATCCATGAAAAGTATGACGAGAATCTCTGGATGGTGGAGGCGGATCGGACCCAGATGGCCCAGGTCTTGATGAACCTTTATGTAAATGCATGGCAGGCCATGCCCGGCGGTGGAAATCTTTATGTCGAAACCGCAAACATGACCGTGGAACCGGATTCGATCAAGGCCTTCGAGGTCAAGCCCGGCCGGTATGTCAAAATCTCCATCACGGACACGGGTGTCGGGATGGATGAGGAGACCCAGAGGAGGATATTCGAACCCTTTTTCACTACCAAGGCTAAAGGCATAGGAACAGGTCTTGGGCTTTCCGCTGTTTACGGAATCGTCAAGAATCACGGTGGATTCATCACCGTATACAGCGAAAAGGGAGAAGGAAGCAGTTTTCACATCTACCTCCCGGCCTCGGGAGATGCCGCAACCGATTCACTATCCTCGCCCCGGGAAGACGCGATCGAAAAAGGAAAAGAAGGAATTCTGCTGGTGGACGATGAAGAGATGATTCTCGAGGTCGGCAGGGGGATGCTTGAAAAACTCGGATACCACGTCTTTACTGCCGGAAGCGGTAAAGAAGCGCTGGAGACCTACCAAAGGGAAAGGGAGCGGATCGACCTGGTCATCCTGGATATGATCCTGCCGGACATGCCCGGCAAAAAAATCTTTGAAGAAATCAGAGCGATCTATCCGCCGGTGAAGGTTCTGCTTGCCAGTGGATACAGTCTCAACGGTCAGGCCCAGGAGATCCTGGCCGGCGGCTGTCTCGGGTTCATACAAAAGCCTTTTACCATGAACGAACTTTCCCGCAGGTTACGGGAGTGCCTTGATCCTTCACCCGGGAGATGAGAATATTTCCGGGATATGGCTGTTAAAAAACGGGGCCCCTGTCGGAGCCCGAGGGAGACTGCCGACAGGAGACCCTGGAATGTGGAGGAGCCTGATTCCTGATTTATGCCTCCGAAGGCTCCGCCTCCAGTTCCTCGATACGCCTGTTGATGGCCTCAAGGTCCTGTTTCAGGGCCTGGGCCTCCTCCTTCAGGGCACCGAGTTCATCCTCGGGGTTCATGCCATAGGGAACCCCGTAGTCAGGGGCGTACCCCGGCCTCCAGGCCGCCGGGTATGCGCCGCGCCAGCCGAAGCCTCGCCCACGGCCGAAACCGGGACCGAAGCCCCTTCTGAAGCCGCGACCCCGCCCATAACCTCTCCATCCATAAGACCTTCCGTATGGGCCGCAGAAACCCCGGCCCCAACCGGTCATGGGTCCTGCTCCCATGGGTCCCGTTCCATCAAATCCGGGCATCTCTATCACCTCCTTGAATTGAAATATTCATCGATTTTGATAGGGACGTATAAATTCGAGTCTCATTTTTCCTCTGTCGGCTACCACCATCCCCTGAACCCGCGGCCCCAATGCCGACCGAAACCTCTCCAGAAGCCGCGACCCCAGCCGGGTCTCCATCCAAAACACCTCCCCATGAAGCGGCCTCGACCGAACCAACGGGCCGGCATCCAGGATCCGGGTCCCCACGGAGGCGTCCACCCATAAGGCCTTCCGTATGGGCCGCAGAAACCCCGACCCCAACCGGTCATGGGTCCTGCTCCCATGGGTCCCGTTCCATCAAATCCGGGCATCTCTATCACCTCCTTCCCTCTAAAAACCACCGCCCCACCCGTGACGGTGCCGCCTTCTTCCCCGGGGAGGCAGCTCAAAGTGTCCGCCCTCGATCCTGAGAACCTTCCCCATCACCAGGGCTTCGGCCACGGCGGCCCTGGCGTCGGCCAGTATCCGGCCGAAGGTCTGCCGGGAAACGTTCATCATCCCGGCGGCCGCCTCCTGGTCCAAACCCTGGTAATCGATCAAGCGGATAGCTTCAAGCCCCTCGATAGGCAGAACCACTTCCGCCCTACCCCACGGCGGCACCCTGTTGGGGATGAAGGCATCAACAATGGGGGGGCCTTGTACAAACCTGCGTTTTCTGGGTCTTGGCAACGGATCCTCCTGTTTTGAGCCTGCGCTCATAATATAATTCTTGCCCAGCAATTAGTCAAGAAATTTTTTGAGCATATGACCATTATTGCATATTCGAGAGATGAGAGGACCTATGGCCTTCGGGCGCACTGGTGGCTGAAATCGCAGAAGCCTCGGATAAGCAGGCCAAGGGAATCGAGCAGTTGAATAATGCGGTGGCGGAGATCGACAAGGTGGTCCAGCGAACCGCGGCCAGCGCGGAAGAATCGGCTTCCGCCGCTGAAGAGATGCGCTTTCAATGTGATATGACTTTCCAAATGGTCAAGGAACTCAATGCCCTGATTCAGGGCGGGAAGGCTATCCGAAAGCAGAGCGGCGAAACCAGGGAAATAGCCTCGGGCAAGCCGGGAAAGGAAAAATCTTTACCCTCCCCCTCCATGAAATCCAAAAAAAAGGAGTGAGCGATCAACCATTCCGGACGATGGAGATCACCCCTGAGCATATTATTCCGATGGATGAGGCGGACTTCAAGGACTTCTAAAGGAATTTTTATCAGGTGGAACAATCCGCTGAGCCGTCCTCTCCCTGTATTTCTGCTCATAGATTTTCCGCCATCATCTTCAGGTCGAACCCCTCCTTTCGGACCCGGATATCGTAATAATAGAGGATCAGAGCGGTGGCGGTAAAAACAGTAGCCAGGCAGTTGGAGACCACCTGGAGAAAGCCATGAAACGCGGCGGCCGCAAGGTGACCCGGGAGAAGAAAGTTGACCACGGCCCCGGGCACCTGAACCACAAGATGGATGCCAACGGCAATTACCCCGCCAAGAAGGAGAATAAATGAGGCCTTCATTTTAGGTCCTTTCCAGAATCCGGTCTCCGTCCTGGCCTTCATGAGTTCCTTGCTTCTCCTCAGGGCCTGCATCCATCCCAGGTTCTCTATGACCACCACCTTGTCCACCATCAGGAAGTTGAACATAAAATGTATGGCGGCCCATACGGCCAAAACAACGGCCCCGATACCGAGGAGTACCAAGACTCCCCTGTTGATCCCGAAACCATGAAGAACGGGGACAAGAACGGCAGCCAGGATCCCCAAAACGGCCGGCACCAGCCCGATGAACACACCCATGAGAAACAGGGACCCGATAAGTCGTCCCAGGCGGGGACGGATGGCCCCATATGCGGATTTCACCGAGGTGGAGTGTCCAAGGTAGGTTTCTGATACGGCATGAATAAGGGCGCCCTGGGCCCAGAATTGAATGACAATAAAAATCAATGCCGTCAATCCTATAGAAATTCCCATGCCGATTCCAAGGCCGCCCCCTCCCGCCTGCAAGGCCTCCCCCCCTGAGAATACGGTAAATGCCGTGTTCAGGGCGAAAACCAAGAACTGGGGGATGAAAAGAATTAAAAAGAGGAGCATAAAATGCTCCCTGAGCATGCGGAAGGATCGGTCCAGAATCTCGCCGATTCCCAGGGGCCGAAGTTGAATCCCAGGATGGACCCGGGGCCTGGCCCTTCTTTCTATCCCGCCGGGAGGTCCCGTGGGAGCCGGTGGGGGATGGGCATCCGAAGTGGGTTTTGCGATAGGTTCCTCTGTATCGGTATGTGGTGTCAAGCTGACAACCGCCCCTTTTGATTCCAGGAATCGCCGGATCTTCTCGGCTTGATCCTCAAGGGCACGGCGCGTCAGGACCAGGGGGATATGCTCCAGGGCCCTCTCGATCTCCCCGGAAGACCTGCCTGGATAGAGGCGCTGAAGCGCAGCAACCAGTTCTTCTCTGGATATACCCGGCCGGATTCCTTCAAGTCGAACTATGTATGTCATTTCTTTTCCACCCTGTTCTCCTGACATATCGGCCTCCCATTTTCTCGTAATATTTCCCTTCGCTCCGGGCAAGATGAAGGGGTCCCTGGTGGTGCCGAACCATCCATACCTCTCCCCTTCTGCTCAGCCGGATTCAAACAGCCTTTTTTCTCGCCTCATAGAGAGCAACGACCCGTTCCAGAAAGGGCTCGTAATCGGCCTCCCCGCCGTCCCTGATCCCCCAATGTTCCATGAGGCGCCGTACCAGAGTTTTTGCCAGATCAGCGCGGTGGTTGGGGTCCATTTCTTCCCTCCTCTCCAGGAACGAACGAAGGAGTTGGTACTGCCGGGCTTCCAGGTGAAGCACCTGGATCTCCATCCCGGGAAAAAGGCTTTCCTTAGAGGTCTCCTCAAGGACACTTCCCATGGGGATCTTTCCCCGCTCTTCCCGGACCACCAGAGTTCCCGCCGCATAATCTCCTATCCGCTGGTTGTTCCTGCTGAGGAAAATCACGAGCAGTCCAAGGGGATAAACACCTCCTAAGATGTCCAGGGCCCGTAAGAGGTTTCGCACCGCTGACTCGACCCACCCGATGGGCTGGCCGTTGCGGCGGATCACCCGGAGATTAAACCGTTTCTTTCCCGGGGTCTGTCCGTTCCAGAAGGCCTCAAAGAAGAGAAAATACCCCAGGTCCACCAACCCGTATGCCAAAATCCCGAGTGCCACGGCCCAAGAGCCTGAAATCCCGGCCAGCACTCCGGAAGGATCCAGGGAAGGCAAAACGGCGGAAAACAGGCTGACCAGCACGAAAATGAAAAGCACAAAAAATGCACGGATGAGGAAGTCCAGAAAGAAGGCGGCTCCCCGGGAGCCCAGGCCTGCCGGGACGTATTGAAATCCGACCTGTTCAGGGGTGTGTACCGTAAAATCTCCCTTCGTGGTTTCCATAGGGCTCACCTTCTGGTATGCTGGAGAAGATCCAAACTCCTTTCCTCGATCCGGGGAGGCACATCATGGTCCAGTCCATCCAGCACTTCATACAGTCCCGGAGACCCAGATGGGAGAGGCTGGAAAGGCTTGTCCGCTGTTTCGAGAAAGGGGAATTCTCCCGTCGCGAGGCCGGGGAGATCCTGGGATTGGGAGGCCTTTACCGGGACGCGGCCGCGGACCTTGCCCGCCTGCAGGCGTCGAGGGAAGAAGGCATGCCCCCGGACGAACTCGAAACCTTCTTGAATCAATTGGTGGCCAGGGCCTATGGCCAGATTTACCGCTCTTCCCCTCCCCGCTGGGAGAAGCTCCGCGAATACCTGGTCCGTGGGCTCCCGGAAGTCTTCCGGGAGACGGCCTCCTGGACCCTGTTCGCCATGGGTATTTTTCTGCTGGGTTTTTTTCATGCCTTTTTCGCCGCCCTTTCCGACCCCTCCTTCGTTCCCCTCATCGTCCCCGCAAACCTGATCCGCCAGGTCGAAGGGGGAAACGTATGGTTCGACCACATCCTGGCCGTGAAACCCGCAGCCTCGAGCATGATCATGACAAACAACATCTCCGTAAGTTTCCTCGCCTTCGCCCTCGGTATGACCATGGGCCTCGGGACCCTTTACCTTATGGCCTTCAACGGCCTCCTCGTCGGAGCCCTTGCCGGCCTGTGTCACTTGAACGGCCTGGATCTGCCTTTCTGGTCCTTTGTCCTTCCCCACGGGGTGATCGAGCTTACCGCGGTATTCATGGCCGGCGGGGCGGGTTTTTACATGGGAACGGCCCTTTTCGTTCCCGGAGATCTTCCCCGGAAGGAGGCTCTCGTTTCCAGGGCCCGCAAGGCGGTGAGACTGGTTCTGGGTTGTGTGCCTCTCCTCGTGGTTGCGGGAATCATCGAGGGTTTCTTCTCTCCTGCCCATGTGCCGGCTTCGCTGAAATTCGCCCTGGCGGCCTTCCTGCTCCTCCTTCTCCTCTGCTACCTCCTCATTACCCCGGGGGGCAAGGCCTCCGGGCCTGGGAATTAGATCAGCCCCCTTCTCTTGACCTCCAGATACCGCTCCATTGTTTCCGTGCTCAGGCGTTCCGGCGGCAGGTCCAGGACCAGCGCTCCCTTCTGGGCCAGAAGGCCCATGGCTTTACGCCGCTGCCGGAGTGACTCCCAGAGGACTGCCTGCTCGTACACCTCCCGGGCATTACCGGGTTTGCGGCCGAGCACCTGGTCCCAGGCCGAATCCCGGATGGTCACGCAAAGGGGGAGGTGGCGCGGTCTCAGCAGGGACACGGCCTCCAGGAGGTTTTCCGAGGCGGTCTCGTCAAGGAGATCCGTAAAAACGACGACCAGGCTCCGGCGGCGGACCCTGGATCTCATCCAGAGAAAGGCCTCCTCATAGCGGGGCTCCACCATGGAGGCCCGGATGGAGAGTGTGGCCTCTAGGATGGAACGGACCTGGGGGGGTTTCCCGCCGGGGGGAACGAAGGAAACCACCCGATCGGAGAAGGCCAACATTCCTGCCCGGTCTCCGCCCGAGACCGCTGCGTGGGCCAAATGGACCACGGCCTCCAAGGCATGGTCCAGCTTCGTCTTTCCGCCTGAAACCGCTCCCATGAGGCGTCCGGTATCCACCAGGGCCATGACGATCTGGTTCGCCTCGGGTTCATATTCCTGGACGATGGGCCGGTCGAGCCGGGCCGTGGCCTTCCAATGGATCCGCTTGAGATCGTCCCCTTCCCGGTATTCCCGAAGGGCCTCGAACTCCCTCCCCTCGCCCCTCCACCTGGCCCTCCGAAGTCCCTGATTCATTCGCCGGAAGGCTGAAAAATCCGTGTAACGGAGGGGCTGGAACCGGGGATACACCTTGATGATTTCATCGGCCTTTCTACTCGAAATCCTTAATATCCAGCCAAGGGGCCCCCGCTCCCGGAGATGCAGGTCACCGAAACGAAACATCCCCCTTTCCTCGGGCCGGACGAAGTAGTGAAGGACCAGGGTGGAACCGGCAGGCACTACCCCTTCGAGTATCGGCGCCCCCTCCCACTCGAGAGGCGGCTCATCCCTTACCAGGACCCTCACCTCCCGGCTCCCGGGATTTTCCACGACGATCTCCACCTTCTGCTTGATGCCCTGGAGGAAGTGGGCGGGAAAGCGGCGCCTGCAGGTTATGCTCTCCTTGCGGGTAAAAGACAGGTAATCCCAAAAACAGAGGAGTAGAAGGGCTACGTCCAGCAGGAGCATACCGCTCCAGCCCCAAAGCATGGCGGCGGGGATCCCTAAGGCCGCCACCCATAGGGCCCGTTGGGTGGGCAGGGGGATGCGGTCCAGGATATGTCTTGCCGTCTTCTTCAAGGTCACGAATCTATCCTCTAAAAAACCTCCCTTCCCCGGGGCCCAGAGCTCCGGGGCCGTCACTTACCTACCGCGGCACCGGGATCCCCTCCAGGATCTGGCCGATCACCCGGTCCGCGTCCAGTCCATCCAGCTCGGCATCAGGCCTCAGGATCACCCTGTGTCTCAGGACGGGACGGGCCATACTCTTAACATCGTCCGGCGTGATGAAATCCCGCCCTTCCAGAGCGGCTAAGCACTGGCTGGTCTTGAGAAGGGCGATGCCTCCCCTCGGGCTGGCCCCCAGGTAAAGATACGGGGATCGCCGCGTTTGTCCCACAATCTCTTGAACATATTTCACAATCCCCTCCTCTGCGTGGACCTTCTCGACCTGTCCTCGAAGAAGGGAAGTCCAGGCCCCTTCCTTAAGTCGTTTCAGGCCCAGGGCCTCGAGATCGTGGGCGGATTCCGCCTTTCCATACCGGCCCAGGATTTTCACCTCGTCCTCCCTGTCCGGGTAGTCCATGCGGATCTTCATCAGGAACCGGTCCAACTGGGCCTCCGGGAGGGGGTAGGTCCCCTCTTGTTCGATGGGGTTCTGGGTGGCCAACACCATGAATCCCCCCGGAAGTGGCAAGGTCCTTCCGTCAATGCTCACCTGCCGCTCCTCCATGGCCTCCAGCAATGCCGACTGGGTTTTGGGCGGGGTACGGTTCACCTCGTCGGCCAGAAGAATCTCGGTGAAGATCGGACCCTTTCGGAGGCGAAAGGTGCGGCTCCTCATGTCATATACATGGGTCCCCAGGATATCGGCCGGCATCATGTCCGGGGTGAACTGCACCCGGGTAAACCGGGCCCGCAGTACATGGGCCAGGGTCTTGGCCAGGAGAGTCTTTCCAAGGCCGGGGACACCCTCCATCAACACATGCCCCCGGGCCAGGAGGCCCACAACGAGATGGGTCACGGCCTCCCGCTGCCCGATGACCACCTTGGATATCTCTTCCGTGATCTGATCCACCACTCTTTTCAATGTCTTCTCCATCGTCCTTCCTCTCCCTTTTTCCGGGGGGCCAGGGTATCCCAGGTAAGCACCCGCCCGGGCGAATCTCACCCCCGAATCTTTCCTGACGCTCCCCGCCGCCTTGCCTCCATGAGGGCATCGTGAAGTTCTCCGGCCCTCCGCGTCAACTCCCTGTCCGATATGCCCTTCAATCCGCCTCCCTCCCTCGCCTTCCTGATCCGTTTCAAGAGGACCTCGTCTTGGTTGAGCAGAAGACGCTCGGCCTCTTCCTCCGCCCGGCGCGCAAGGAGTTCAAGGGCGAGGGCTCCTGCTCCAGCCTTTTGCAGGAGCCGGGCCACGGCCTTGACGTATTCCATGGAGGAGCGCGCTTCTTCCTTTATCTCCGAACGGGCCGGTCCGAATCGCCTACCGGTGGCCGCCCAGAGAACCAGAAGGAAGATCACGGCCTGGAGCAAGGGGACTGCGGCACTGGATGTAAAGAGATGCTCCCATACCGAAGCGGCCCTCCCGTAGCCGTGGTAATACTCATCCATACAAAGGGCGCCCTGACCAAGGTGGGCGAGTGCCAGGTTGAGGGCCAGGCGGGCATGGTCGGCCTTTCCGAGGAGGATGTTCGAAAAGAGGGTTGGATCCGCCAGGGCGATCACCTGTCCCTTTCCCTCCCTCACTGCGGCCAGGAGTCCTCCCCACCGGTCCCTGCAGTGAAGGACGGCCTCCGGGCGTTTGGTTACGAGGTCGAGGTGTCCGCCGCCCTGGATGGAAGAGACCTTCAGGGTATAGGGGCCGGGTTGAAAGGCGGGAAGCCCCTTGGTGACTCCACCTCCATTAGTCCCTGTCGGCGGAGCGAGTTCAAACCCGAAACAGCTCAAGAATCCCTTCGGTCTTCCCACGGCCAGGATCAGGGTGCCCCCTTTCCTGACCCATCCCGTGAGGGCTTCTAGTTCCCTGCCTTCAGGAACTAGTTCCGGTTCCACTATCAGGAGCACCGAGACTTCACCGGCAAGACGATCCGGTGGCTGTTCCCACCGCTTGACCGGCAGGCCGAGCCCCTTGAGCCAAAGATAGAGAGCCTTGTATCCTCCCGGCCCCGGGAAGTAGCTGGTGGGCCTCTGCAGTCCCTGGGGACCCTCGACCGCGGTCTTGATCATCACCAGCCCGTAAACCGCCAAGAAGAGCCCTCCCCAAAGAAGCGCCGTCTTTACCCAGGGGATTTTCCGGGCATTTCTCATCCTTCAAGCCTCATCTTTTGAAGAGCATTCTCACAGGCCCGAAAGGTCTCCTCGTCCGCTCTCCCGTGCCCGTACCAGACCCCCTCGTAGCGGGAAATCAGGTCTAGGAAGGCCTCCCGCATCGCCGGGGGGCCTTTCAACCGGGCGAGATGTTCTCTGTTGGTGGCAGATGGCTCGTGGGACCACCACCCCCGCTCGTGCCCTTCCATGAGGACGGAAACAAAGAAGGCACGGACCGCCTGCCGGTAGTCTCCCCGAAGGGCCGACTCCCCGGCCTCCCTTCTCCACTCGGGCCATTCTTTCTCGGAGGTGGATGGGGTCGGAGACCGGGAGGGTGCGTGGCTTCTCCGCCGAAAGCGTCCTCTGTAGTCCGAGCGACGGATAATCCAGACCAGGATCAGGAGACCAAGAATGATCACGATTCCATAGGCCGGATAAACAATCCACCCGGCCGAAAACCCCTTGAAAAGACCGCTCCCTGAAAACCAACGTATGATACGACCAAGAAGTTCAGCGATGTATCGCCGCCATGCCGGTACAGGTTTTTCCCTTAAGCCCTCAAACTCCTTCCGATTAAAGACCGCTTTCAGTTCTTTGCGGCAATCCTCCCATCCCCGGTTCATCCGGGGCGCGACCCGAACGGCCATGGAAGTCTGCTCCCGGAGGGCCTCGAGGTAGGTCCTCAACCGAGCCCTCCCACCAGGTGGTGCAGCAGCCTCCCGAATCCATCGATTCAGATCTCCAAGATCCACCCGAAACGCCTCGCCCTCCTGGGGCCTGATCTCCAACCCCCTTGGGAAGAGGATCCGAAGGCGGGAAACCTCCTCGGATCGCAAGGGGCCCTGAGTGGCCTCGAGCAGTTCGATGGCCTCGTGGATCCTGCGGTCATAGTCTTCCTCTGAGACCGGCTTTGCGGCTCCTTGGGAGCAGAATACCAAGAAAAGGAGTAAAACCTGTAAAATTAAAAGGGCGGGGACCTTTCGGCGCACTTCGTTGGACAAGAACCGTCTCCGCCCCCGGCGAAGCGGAGGGAAAGGGAACAGGGGCGGGCCAGGGCCGTTTGTTTCACACTGCCTTTTCATCGCCCTCCTGGATCATTGGATTTACCGGGGGAGCAGAAGTCCATCCGCCATGCCCCTGGTGGCCGTTTCAGGTACGGGTATTTCCCGTCCTCTTTTCACTCATCCGCTCCCGCGGATCCTTGCAGGCGCCATTTCATCCTGCTCCCTTTGAAGTTGGAGCAGTATCACGGCGGCAACCACCAGAACCCCTCCCAGGATCTGCAAGGGCTCCATCCGTTCGCCCAGGATGAAGAAGGCCATCAGTCCTGCCGAGATGGGTTCCAGGGTGGCAGTGATGCTTGCGCGGGTGGAGCGGATATAATTGATCCCGACGAAATAGAAACCGAAGGGGACAATGGTTCCAATCAAAGAAATGTAGAAGATCCAGCCCCATTGCTGCAGGCTGTACTTCCCGCTGAGGTAATGGGAAGGTGAGAAGAAGATGTTCCAGCTCAGGGCCGCAAATGCGATGGCATAAAAGAGGACCGTCCAGGGACCGTACCGGTGCATTCCCCGCTCACCCAGAAGGGTATACCCGGCGAAGCAGACCGCCGCGGCAAGCCCCCCGATAATCCCCAGCCGGTTCATCTGCAGGAAGGCCAGGTTGTAGCCCCCCACCACCAGATAACAACCGCCGAAGGCCAGGATTAGGGCCGAGATTTTTGTAAAGGTCAGGCGCTCTTTCCAGAAGCAGATGGAAAAGAGGCCGATGAGGGCCGGAGCCATGTATTGCAGCAGGATAGCTGCAGCCACCTGAATCTTGCTGATGGCAAAAAAGTATGTGATCTGTACCAGGGCCATGGCACATCCGCCAAGCAGGGCGAAATACCCGAGGTCCATAAAGCGGATCTTCATGACCCCCGGACAGAACAGGGCGAAGGCCGCGGCCATGAGAACGGTTGAAAGGGTGACCCGGATCTGCACCAGTTCAAAGGGCGTCATGCCGCCCTCGAAAAGTCCCTTACCCGCCGTACCCGAGGATGCCCACATCACCGCCGCCAGTACCACGCAACCGTACCCTTTCAATGTCTCCATTCGCACTTCCGTCATAGCATCTCCTTTTCGGGCGGCAGCACCCCCCGCACCTCCTTCCCTGCTACGAATCTGTACTTCCCAAGGTTGGGTTTGTATCATTGTAGGACTGGCGGGTCAATAAGATCCCGAAAGACATCTTCTCTTTGGGAAGAATCTTTCAAGGCTTCAACGCCTGGCTCCCCCATTCTCCTCACCTTCAATGAAATTTTACTTGACCTATATATCTAAATTGATATATGCAATAAAATGTCATTTTTGACATATGAAATGCCGATGGAGGAGCCGCTTCCGGGAAGATCCCTTTACCCTTCTTTGGGCAAGCGTTCACGCATAATTTGGGTTAAGGAAAGATGATTTTCACTTGATCCCTTGCCCCTAAAGCTATCGAATTCAGCCGATAGTAGTTTACTCTGGGCCGTTTGAGGAAGCATTACTCATGTCCTTTAGTAAAGAAAGGAGAAAAACATGAATGGTTTGAAGTCTAGAAAAGGATTTGGAGTTTTGTTCGCCGCCTGTCTTCTCATTTTCACACTGGTCGGTTCGGTCTTTGGGGAACCCAGTATTCTCAAGATGTCCACCACCACGAGTACGGAAAACTCCGGCCTTCTAGACGTTCTTCTCCCCGAGTTCACGCGGGATACCGGGATCGAAGTACGGGTTTTCGCCAAGGGGACAGGAGCAGCCTTGCGCGACGGTATGGACGGCAATGTGGACGTCGTCTTCGTCCATGCCAGGGCCCGGGAGGAAAAATTCGTTGCCGAGGGTTACGGAACAAAACGATATGCTGTCATGCATAATGACTTCGTGATCCTGGGTCCGGCCGGGGATCCTGCGGGCATCAGGGGAATGAAGGGTGCCGCCGCAGCCCTGAAAAAGATCGCCGGATCCCGAGCTCTTTTTGTCTCACGGGGGGACGACAGCGGCACCCATACTAAGGAACAGGCCCTGTGGAAGGCTTCAGGGGTGCCCCTTGAAAAAAAGATACGCACCGTCTTCAAGGGAGGGAAGAAGGCCTCGATCGCTTTTCTCTATCCCCGGGGATCGGAGAACTGGTACCTCTCCATCGGGCAGGGTATGGGGAAGACCCTGACCTTTGCCGAAGAAAAACAGGCTTATGTACTCTCGGATCGCGGGACCTACCTGAAATTCAAATACGGACGGGAAAGGGGGCTCGACCTGGAGATCCTTTGCGAGGGAGACCCGGCCCTGTACAACCCTTACGGGATCATTCCCGTAAACCCCAAAAAGTTTCCCCACGTGAACCACAAGTGTGCAGAAATCCTGGCCCGCTGGCTGGTATCGCCCAAGGCACAGTCCCTGATCGCCCGATACAGGATCCACGGCCGGCAAGCTTTTTATCCCGATGCGATCCCGGAGGCGAAGTAGGAGAGGAAACCTTGACGGCCATTGCCTCCGGAACGCCGCTACCGCGTTCCGGAGGCGGGATGTCACCGGCCCAGGGGCATCTCACGATTTAAACCTAAATTGAGCGATTTCCGAATTTTTCAGAGACCTGCCTGAGGCGGGCGACGCAGCGGATCCAGTAAAATCGGAAATCGCTCAGTTCAGGTTAAATGAAGCATTGCCTTTTAATGGGTCTTTCTTTATGTTCAAACGGATCTCATCACTATCCAAAATAGAATTATTTTGCTATTCATTAATAATAAAATCAGATGGATACCCATACATAACGTTTACTTTCAAATTCAGCTCCATCTTCAGGCCGGTGGAAAGCAGGGGCTCGGGATTTTCTCCGGAGCAGGCGTATTTCGGCCCTGAATCAGGACAGATGAAGGGCCGAAATCCGCAGTGAGCGGAGCCATGGACGGCGGAGCGCTTGCCCGTCCGCTGTCTGGCGGGAACGTTAGCGAGGAGAACATCCCGAGCCCCTGCTTAAAGCGGCAAATTCTATTTTCCGGGTGGAACCCCGGAACTTGTGCGATCAACGACGGTTGATTCCATGGATTTCCTCTTCGACAGCATCCTTTCCGCCTTCTGGCTCCTGTGGACCCTGGACCCGGAGCTTACCAGGGTCATTTACGTCTCTCTGAAGGTCAGCATCCTTTCAACCCTTTTTGCGGGGCTTGCGGGGGTTCCGGCCGGTTTCCTCATCGCCTTCAGGGAATTCCGTCTTAAGCGGGCTCTTCTTACGGTCCTCAATTCCCTCCTGGCCCTGCCCACCGTAGTAGTGGGACTCCTGGTCTATGCCTTTCTATCCCGAAAGGGCCCGCTGGGAATGCTTGATCTCCTCTATACCCAAACGGCCATCGTGATCGGCCAGATCATCTTGGTCTTTCCCATCGTGACTTCCCTTACCATCGCCGCCGTGGGTCAGATCGACACCCGCTACCGGAAAACCGCCATGACCCTGGGGGCCACTCCTTTTCAAACCGCCCTCGCGGTCTTCAGGGAGGCCCGCTTCGCCGTCATGGCCGCTGTTATCGCGGCCTTTGGCCGCGTCATCGCGGAGGTCGGGATCAGCATGATGCTGGGGGGCAATGTTAAGGGCTATACCCGAACCATGACCACCGCCATGGCCCTGGAGTATGACAAGGGAGAATTCGTGCTGGCCGTTGCCTTGGGCATCGCCCTCCTGTTCATCGCCTTTGGGGTCAACGTCTTCCTGAACTATATCCAGGGGAGGACCCGGTCATGAACCTATTCGAAATTCGGGAACTGACCAAGACCTATGGCGACAGGACCGTCCTGGACCTCCCGAGGTTGGATTTCGAAAAGGGATTCGTTTATGCACTTCTCGGGCCCAACGGGTCCGGCAAGACCACTCTCCTGGAGATCCTCTGCCTCCTTTCCCGTCCCACCACAGGACATATCCGCTACCTCGGGAAGGCCCTCGACTTCAGGGGAAACCGTCTCTTCTCCCTTCGGCGTGAAATCATCATGGTACACCAGAATCCCGTTCTCTTCTCCACGACAGTAAGGAAAAACCTGGAATTCGGCTTGAAGATCCGGGGAATCTCCCGCAAGGAAAGATCCATAAGGATCGGTGAGGCCTTGGAAATCGTGGGATTGCGGGATTGCGAGCGCGCCCAGGGACGTCATCTCTCAGGAGGAGAGACCCAGCGGGTCGCCATCGCCCGGGCCTTGGTATGCTATCCCAAGGTTCTGCTCCTCGACGAACCAACGTCCAATATGGATATGGAGAGCCAGGCCGCCGTCGAACGCATCATCCAGGATATCAACGAGCAAAAGGGTATTTCCGTGATTTTCACCACCCACGACATGGTCCAGGCATCCCGCCTCTCCCAAAAGGTCCTTTCCCTTTTCGAAGGCAAAAAGGTGCCCGCCCCTTTCGAGAACATCTTCTCGGGAAGGATCGATGGGAGCGGAAAGGGTCCTAAGAGCTGCCTGGTCCACGACAGGGTGCGCCTCTCCCTTGGCTCCGGAAAACCCGGACCCGTTCGACTGTGTATCGATCCGTTGAGGGTGCAGTTGTCGACCGGGGATCGGCCCTTTCACGGAGAGAACAGTTTCAAGGGAAAGGTGATCCAGGTTACCGATGAAAAGGAATTCGTGAGGGTGATCCTTGATATCGGGATCCCCCTCCACGTCCGGGTCCCCAAGGAGAACCTGGGTCGTTCCCTCTGGATCGGCGACGAGGCCCTGGTCCATATTCCCCCGGAGGCCCTCCAGCTCCTGTGACCGGGAAGCCCTTTCCATCTCCGCCCTTCCAGAGGACTGGGATCCCAAGGGGAATCACCGCGGACAGACCCCGCACCTCCTGCACTCACCCACCCGGCAGGTTTCAGACTCCCTGGCCTCGAGTGCGAGTTCGTACTCTTTGCGGAGGTGTTCCCTTCGGATCCCGTGATCGATGAAATCCCACGGAAGGAGTTCCTCCAGACCCTTGGGGCGGTATACGAAAAAGTCCGGGTTGATATCCGAGTAACGAAGCGCCTTCCGCCAATCCCCGCCAGCCTCGTGGACTTTCCGCAGGATGGACCCAACGCGCCTGTCCCCCATGGAAAGCAGGGCCTGGACGTAGGCCCACCTTGGAACATCAAAATGAACCGTAACCCCACCTTCCCGGAGCAGCACCTTTTTCAACCATTTCTGTTTCTCCTTGAGGGTTTCGACCTGCTCCATCGGAAACCACTGAAATGGGGTAAAGGCCTTTGGTACGAAGCAGTTCACGCTCAGATGGATTTTGCCGATCCGTCCCCGGGTGCTGGATTCCTTGACCACGTGGTGCTTTATGGCCTTTACCAGGTCCCGAATGGCCTCCAGGTCTTCCCGGGTCTCCGTGGGAAGGCCGATCATGAGGTAGAGTCTGAGTCCGAATCCCCCCCTTCCGGCGGCGAGCCGAACGGCCCTGAGGATCTCTTCCTCGCTCAAGTGTTTGTTGATGACCCTTCTGAGTCTCTCGGAACCGGCCTCGGGGGCGAAGGCCAGGGTCTTCTGCCCGGATGCCTTCAGGTGATCCAGAAGGACGGGTGTCAGGGAATCGGCCCGGACCGAAGAGACCGAGAAGGTTCCCCCCTTTTCCAGGATCCTTGCCGTGAGGCGTTCGATGCCGGGGGTGTCCGAGACAGCGGCACTCAGGAGCCCGAGGCGCCTGGATTTTTCAAGGGCCGTATCCACGGCCCGTCTCAACCTGGATTCCGGGTGGGTCCTCGGGGGCCTGTAAACGTATCCGGCCGCGCAAAACCTGCAGGACCGGCCGCAGCCCCGCCCCAATTCCACCAGGACCCGGTCTCCGAAGGGGGTATCGGGGGTCAGGATCGCCGACGTGGATACGGGTGCCTGGAGTGGATGGGAGCGGACCACGGGGATCCTTTCGGGAATCCCCGGCTCCACGGGTTCCCTGGAACGAAGCGTGCCGTCCTCGTTATAGGTGACCCTGTAAAGGGAAGGAACATAGAGGGAGGGAACGCGGCGGGCAAGGATCCTCAGGATCTCCCGCCTGCTGCCGCCGGAATGGAGGACCTCCCGGAAAACCTCCAGGAATCGGTCCAGGATCGGCTCGGCCTCTCCCAAAAGAAAAAAATCGAAGAAAGGGGAAAGGGGTTCGGGGTTCAGAAAAGTGGTGATCCCACCCCCCAAAACAAAGGGGTCGGACTCATCCCGCTCTCCGGCCAGGAGAGGTATCCGCCCGGCCTCGAGGATCTTCAAAACGCCGGGATAATCGTTTTCAAAGGGAAGGCTGAATGCGACGAGGTCGAATCTGGAAAGGGGGGAGCGGGACTCCAGGGACCCGAGACCCCGCCCCCCCTCAAGAAGGAGGGATTCTTCCCTGGGTTCAGGCAAAAAGACGCGTTCCGCGACAATGGTCTTCCGGCGGTTCAGCAGGTGGTAAAGGACCTGGAAGCCCAGGCTGGACATGCCGACGGAGTAAGTATTGGGATAGGCGAGGGCGACCGAGATTCTGCCCCCCCAGTCTTTCCTTACCGTCCCCTTTTCCCCGTGACTCCCGGGAAGGTTCAGGTTTTTCAGGATACCGGACACGTCCTCTGATCCGCCGGGGTCTTTCCTTAATCGGCCTTGGCCCGCAGAAAAGTCGGGTAGTCCAGATTATCCTTGAAAAGGCCCCTTTTGAAGAACCCTCCCCGCTTTCCCTTGCGGGCTTCCGGTTCCTCCGGCTCCTCGAGTTCGGGTTCTTCCCGAACTCGCTGGAAGGTCGGGGTATCCAGGGGATCCACGACCTCTCCATTGACCCGTACACTCCATGACTCCTCGGCCTCCTGGGGAGTCAGATCCCGGAGCTTCACCACCTTTTCCTGCCGTTCCTTGTCGATTCCCGTCGCGATGACCGTGATCATGACCTCATCTTCCATGCTGTCGTCGAAAACAACGCCCCAGAAGATATCCGCATCCTCGTCGACCTCTCCCCTGATATAGCTGGAGGCCTCGTCGATCTCGTCCATGGTCATGCTGGAGGGTCCCGTGATGTTCATCAGGAGGCCTTTCGCACCGCTGATGGAGATATCCTCGAGCAACGGACTGTTGACGGCTTCCTTGGCCGCCTCAACGGCCCGGTTTTCACCGCTGGCCCTCCCGGTCCCCATAATGGCCGTACCCATCTCCTGCATGACTTTCTTCACGTCTGCGAAGTCGAGGTTGATGAAGCCACTGCTCATGATCAGGTCGGAGATGCCTTTGACGGCGTGCAGGAGGACCTCGTCCGCCCGGACGATGAGTTCTCTGAAAGTGGAATTCTTGTTCCCGACCGCCTTGAGCCTTTCGTTGGGGATGACGATCAAAGTGTCCACTTCCTTCTTCAGCTTTTCAATCCCCTCAAGGGCCCGGTTCATGCGCTTGGTCCCCTCGAATTTGAAAGGCTTGGTCACCACGGCCACCGTCAGGGCATTGCTCTCCCGGGATTCCCGGGCCACCACCGGGGACGCCCCTGTTCCGGTCCCCCCACCCATGCCGGCGGTGATGAAAACCATGTCCATGCCGCTTACAGCCTCACGGATCTCCTCAAGGCTTTCTTCCGCCGCAATGCGGCCGATCTCCGGGTCCGCCCCTGCACCCAGACCCCGGGTTACCGTGGCCCCGAGCTGAATCCGCTGGGTACAACTGGAGCGTTCAAGGTCCTGGCTGTCCGTGTTGGCCACCAGAAAATCGACGCCCTTGAGCTTCGCGGCGATCATGTTGTTGATGGCATTACCGCCCGCTCCGCCGACGCCGATGACCTTGATCTTGGCCTCGTACCTTTCCCTTTCTTCGACGAATTCAAATTGCATAGAAACATCCCTCCTTTGAGTATTGTCCTTTTGCCTATTTAGTGCCCATCCATAAATGGCCAATTTCCGCAATCTCTGCGTCAGGTTCAAATTTTAATCCTCGAAATACTTCAATGTATTCCTCCGGTTAAAATTTTCGCCTTCCTTGACCTTGCATAAATTTTCTCATTTATGTATGGGCACTATCTGAAAACCTTCTCCCTCAAGGCTTTTCCCTTACACCGCCGCTCCGGCTCAGATGACTTCCTTGAACCACCGCTTCATCCTCTCCATGACCCGGGTAAAGATGTTGTTGTCCCTGATTCTGAACTTCTTGCTCTCCTTTGTCCGCTTCGCACCGTAGAGGACCAGCCCGACAGCCGTCGCGTACATGGGCTTGTTGACCACCTCCACCAGACCGCTGATCCCCTGGGGATATCCCGTCCTCGTAGGGGCGTTGAAAATCTGCTCGGCGATCTCGGGAATGCCCGCGAGTTCCGATGAACCCCCGGTCACCACTACTCCCGAGTTGATGGCGTTTTCAAAGCCCGACCGGACAAGTTCGTTATGGGTGAGGGTGAAGATCTCCTCGACCCTCGGCTCGATGATCTCACCGAGAATCTGCCGGCTCATGACCCTCGGTTCTCTCCCGCCCACCCCCGGGACCTCAATGGTCTCATCCTTTCCGATCATGGAGGACAGTGCACACCCGTACTTGATCTTGATCTTCTCTGCCTCCATTCTGGGGGTGCGAAGGCCGATCGAGATGTCGTAGGTCAGGTTGTCCCCCCCCAGGGCCAGGACCGAGGTCTGCTGGATGGTGCCCCGCGAAAACACCGCCATATCAGTGGTGCCGCCCCCGAAATCGATGAGGGCCACGCCGAGATTGCGCTCTTCATCAGTCAGCACCGATTCGCTGGAGGCCAGGGACTCCAGGACGATGTCACAGACATCCAGGCCCGCGCGGTTACAGCACTTGATGATATTCTGGGCCGAAGTCACCGCACCGGTAACGATATGGATCTTGGCCTCCAGCCGGACCCCCGCCATGCCCAGGGGATCCGTGATGCCGTCCTGCTCGTCCACGATAAACTCCTGGGTCAGGACGTGGATCACCTCCCGGTCCATGGGGATCGCCACGGCGCTTGCCGCCTCGATGACCCTTTCGATATCTTTCTTGGTGACCTCTCTTTCCTTGAGCGCGATGACCCCGTGGCTGTTGAAGCCCTTGATGTGTCCCCCCGCGATCCCCGCGTAAACAGAGCCGATCTCGCAGCCCGCCATGGTTTCGGCTTCTTCAATGGCCTCCTTTATGGAATTCACCGTCCGTTCGATGTTGATTACAACGCCTTTCCGGAGACCGTCCGATGGGTGGGTGCCGATGCCGATGATTTCGATGGCATCGGGTCTTACCTCACCCACGACCGCGCAAATCTTGGTCGTACCGATATCCAGCCCTACAACGATTTCCCCAGACATAGTTTCTCTTCCCTTATCCCTTTTTCATCGTTACGACCGCCGCATCCCGGTAATTCAGATTGATACCCTTCACCATGTGGATGCGTCCCGACCCCTTCAGGTGCCGTACGAGTCTTTTCAGATCCCCGAGCCTGCGCTCCAATTCCCCGCCCCGGACCTTGATGACCATGGGGAGCGAGGAGAAGTAGAGGGAAACGATCCCGTTCCGGCCGACGTGGACCTCGGAGAGTTCCTTGAGGGACCAGGGAGATTCCTGCTTCTCGAAACACCGCAGGATCCCGGCCGCACATGCCAACCGCTCCATCTCCTCCTTTTCTCCTCTCCTCACCCCCGTGATGAGTGGATAGTCCAGGTTTCCACCCTCCCCCGCACGGGCGAAGATCTCCCCCCACCGATTCATGTAGTAAAGTCCGTCTCCCACCACCAGTGCCCGGGGAACCTCTCTTTCCGCATGGATTACGAGGGAATGGGGAAACCGTTTCTCGATTTCGACCCGCCTGATCCAGGGATGTCTTTCGATCTTCTCCTTCAGCTCGTTTAGATTCAGGGACAGCAGGCTCACCTCCTCCTGAAGGCCGCAATCCTCCAGGATCTCTTCCTGAAGATCCCCATCCAGGCCGGAAACGACGATTTCATCCAGGCTGAAGTAAGGAGACTTGACCAGGCATTCGTATAGGTAAACGAACAGGAAACTGGTCACCACCAGCACCGCCACGAGGCATGAAAACTTGGCCAGGCAGATTCCCACCAGGGAAAAGGCCTTACGAAGAACCGAGTAGTCTTTCCCCTTTTTCTTTACGGCCTTCTTTTTCCTTACGCCGACCTTTCTCTTCATGACAGTCCCTTACCGGCGCCTTCTCCCACGATCCTGATCTCCGGCTCCAGTTCGACCCCTCGCAATTCCCTCACGGCCCTTCGTGCCATCTCCATGAGAGCCAACACGTCTTCAGCACTCGCGGACCCCGTGTTGACGATGAAATTGGCATGTTCACCGGAAATCATGGCATCCCCCATTCTCTTTCCCTTAAGACCCGCTTCCTCGATCAGTTTCCCGGCGAAAAGCCCGGGTGGATTCTTGAATACGGACCCGGCGCTCGGATAGCGCAGGGGCTGTTTCTCCCTGCGTCTCTTCAAGTAGTCCGCGATCCTGTGGGAGACGGTTTGCTGATCCTCCCTCACAACCTCCAGGCTGACCCGGAAGATTACGGCTCCCTCGGGAAGGGAGAAAGCCCTGTAAGAAAAGCGGAGGTCGGGTGGCACCAGGGCCACCGTCTCTCCCCCCGGCATCACGATCTCCACGGCCCGTACCCTGCTCCCGATATCATGGCCCCATGCCCCGGCGTTCATGGCCACGGCACCCCCCAGGGTACCCGGGATTCCGGCAAGAAATTCAAGTCCCCCCAGACCTCGTTCCGTTGCAAAGGCCAGGAGGCGTTGGATGGGAGTCCCGCCTCCCGCCTTGATTCCACGACCTTCCCCTTCTTCATCCAACTCGGAAAACCTGCCTTCCAGGAGGATCACCAACCCCTTGATCCCTCCGTCCCGGACAAGAAGATTGCTGCCCCGACCGACCACCAGGCAGGGGAGTTTCTCCTTTTGAACGAGGGAGCACAAGCGTCGGAGGGTCTCCAGGTCTTTCACGAAGCACAAGCATTCAGCCTTTCCCCCAACCCCGAGGGTCGTGTACTTCTTCATGGATTCCCCGAAGCGCACTCCTTCTCCGCAGATCTCCTTCAGTACGGTTTTCAGCCTTTGCTCCAAGTTGAACCCCGTCCTCTACTCCCGTTTCAGGAACTCCTCGCCTACCCTGTGGATGTTTCCTGCTCCCAGCGTCAGAATCACGTCGCCGGGCCTCGACACCCTGTCCAGGATCTCCAGGATATCTTCATCACTCTCCCCCAGGAGGACATCCCTGTGTCCGTGCTCCTTGATGCCATGGTAAAGCCACTCTGAATCCACTCCCTCGATGGGCGTTTCTCCGGCGGGATAGATGGGGGCCACCACCAGGATGTCCGCATCGTTAAAAACGGTCACGAATCGGTCATAGAGTGCCTGGGTCCTGGTATAGCGATGGGGCTGGAAAACCACGATCAGGCGCCTCTCCGGCCAGCAGTCCCTTGCGGTCTCAAGGGTCGCCGCGATTTCTGTCGGGTGATGACCGTAATCGTCCAGGACCAGAATTCCCTTTCGCTCCCCCTTGACGTGGAACCTGCGGGCTAATCCGCCCAGATCCCTCAATCCCCGCTTGACGGCCTCAAAGGGGACGTCAAGTTCCAGGGCCACCGCGATGGCCGCAAGGGCGTTCAAGACGTTGTGGTTTCCCGGCATTCCCACCAGGACCCGGCCCAAGGATTCGTCTCGGAGAAAGGCCTCGAAACTCACCTTCATCCCGCTCCGTTCGATTTTCCTCGCCCGAAGCTCGGCCTGGGATGTCATCCCGTACGTGAAGGAGCGTTTCCTGAGACGGGGCAGAATTCCCTGGATCTCCTTGTTGTCCAGGCAGAGGATGGCAAGGCCGTAAAAAGGGATCTTGTTGATGAACTGGACGAAGGCATCCCGGACCGCCTCCATGGTTCCATAGTGATCCAGGTGCTCGCGGTCGATATTGGTCACCACCGCAATGGTGGGAGAGAGCACCGTGAAGGACCCGTCACTCTCATCGGATTCCGCCACCAGGATATCCCCCTGACCGAGCTTGGCATTGGATCCGCCCCATATGTCGAGCCTTCCCCCGATCACCACGGTGGGGTCCAGGTTCCCGCTGTTCAGGATGGAGGCCACCATGGTGGTGGTGGTAGTCTTTCCGTGGGCTCCGGCCACGGCGATTCCGAACTTCAACCGCATGAGTTCCGCAAGCATTTCCGCCCTGGGGATAACCGGGACGGCGCGCTCTCTGGCTTCCATTACCTCCGGATTGTCCATTCTCACCGCCGAGGAATAGACCACTACGTCCGCCCCTTCTATGTGCTCCGGCCTGTGGCCGGCATAGATCCTTCCCCCGAGCGCTCCGAGCCTTCGAGTCACGGAGGATTCCTTGATATCGGAACCGCTGACCTCATATCCAAGGTTGAGGAGCAGTTCCGCGATCCCGCTCATCCCGATGCCCCCGATCCCCACGAAATGGATGTGTTTCGCCTTTCCGAATGTCTTCATGACGCTCCCGCCGCTCCCCTGTAAAAAGGCCTGATCATCCGCCAGCCCTGCATCTTCAAGTTTTCGCCGGATCCCGCCCGATCATCTCCAGGAGATGATCCGCAATCGCAACGGCCGCATCCCTTGACCCCACGGCCGCGGCCTTCTCCCCCATAGCCTTCAGGGCGGAAGGGTCTTCCATGTAACGAAGCAGGGTACGCGCCAGGGATTCACCGTTCAGGTCCCTTTCCAGGATCATCTCCGCCCCTCCAGCCCGCGTCAGCACCCGGGCGTTGGTCACCTGGTGATCGTTGGCGGCATGGGGATAGGGAATGAGGATAGAGGGCTTCCCCAAGGCCGAGAGCTCCGAAACCGTGGTCGCCCCGGCCCGGCCCACCACGATATCAGCCCGGCTGTAAGCCCGGGCCATGTCCCGGATAAATGCATGCACTTCTCCCTTCAATCCCCTCTCCTGGTAGGTCTTTGAAATCGACTCGTAGTCGAGCTCTCCAGTCTGGTGAATCACGTCCGGCTCCCTGCCCATCCGCTTTAAGATCTCCAGTGCCTCAACAAAGGCCCTATTCACGGCCCGTGCGCCCTGGCTCCCGCCGGTCACCAGGATTGTGAAGGGATGATCCTCCCCGGCGGGCCCCGCCTCCAGGAGTTCCTTTCGAACCGGGTTTCCCGTGAGAATCAACCGCCCCCCCGGGAAATGGGACCGGCTCTCCTCGAATGAAATGAACACTGCATCCACAATCCGACAAAGCAGCCGGTTCGTCAGGCCGGGGAAAGAGTTCTGCTCGTGAATGGCCGTTGGTATCCCCTTGAGCCAGGCCGCCAGGCATACGGGCCCGGAGGAATACCCCCCGACCCCCAGGACCAGATCCGGCCCGAACTGGTCCAGGATTCGCAGGGACTGTAAGAGTCCTAAAGGAAGTTTTACGAGGCTTACGATCCCTCGCCCCCATCCCATTCCCTTGAGTCCTTCGGCGGACACCGAAACCTGTGGATACCCGCTCCGTTTCAGGATCTCCGTTTCCATCCTGCGGCGACCCGTGACGAACAGGACATGGGTTTCTCCAATACGCCTCTTCAACTCCCCGGCCACTGCCAAGGCGGGGAAAAGATGACCGCCCGTCCCCCCTCCGGCGATGATGATTCGGATCTCTTCTGTTTTTCTTTCCGCCGACGTGTCCTATCTCCTTGCCGAAATGCTCAGGAGGATCCCGATGCCCAGGAGACTGACCACCAGGGATGATCCCCCATAGCTCAGGAAGGGCAGGGTCAACCCCTTCGTGGGGAGGAGCCCCATGACCACACCCATGTTTATTAGGACCTGAAACCCCAGGAAACAACTGATTCCCAAGGCCAGGTAGCTGCCGTAAAGATCCCGCGCGTTAAGGGCGATATATATCCCCCGGGCGATCACGATACCGAAAAGCACCACCACGACGCTGACGCCCACCAAACCCAGTTCCTCCGCCAGAATAGAGAAGATGAAATCCGTGTGGGGCTCCGGGAGGTAGAAGAGCTTCTGCTTGCTGTTTCCAAGTCCCAGGCCGAAGATCCCCCCCGAACCGATAGCCAGGAAGGAGTGGATGATTTGAAAACCCAACCCCTGAGGATCATCCCATGGGTTGAGAAAGGCCCACCACCGCCTCAACCGGTAGGGACTTGTCCAGATGAGCCAGGCCAACCCCGGGGCAGAGATCAGCCCGAGCAGAAGCAGGTGCCGGAACCGGACCCCTCCCACGAAAAGAAGCACAAGGAGCCATCCGGCGATGATCACGCAGGTGCCCAAGTCCGGCTGAACCAGGATGAGCCCCATGAAGGCCCCCGCCACCAGGAGATGGGGCACGAACCCGGTGGAAAACCGCGCCATGTCATCCCCTTTCTTGGACATGGAATAGGCCAGGTATAGGGCCAGGGACAACTTGGCCAGCTCCGAGGGCTGGAAAGAAAAACCCCCGATGCTTATCCAGCGCGAGGCCCCACCCACCCTCATCCCGATACCCGGCACAAAGACCAGGAGTAGAAGAAGGGCGCTGATTCCCAGGGACGGGTAAACCAGCTTCCGGTAGACTCCCAAGGGAAGATTCTTGGCCACGATCAAGAGAAAGAGGCCCAGGAGGCAAAATCCTCCTTGACGTTTCAGGAAGTAGTAGCTGTCCCCCATCCTGTGGGCGGCCAGGAAGGAGCTGGCGCTGTAAATGGCCACCAGACCCAGCCCGAGAAGCAGTAAAGTAGGGATTAGGAGCACATAATCGTACCCCCCGGGTTTTTGAGCCTTGAGTGCGGTCTTACCGCCCATGTCCGAGACTCCTCGCCTCTTTCTTGAAGACCTCACCCCTTTGGGCGTAGTCCCTGAACATGTCGAAGCTGGAACAGGCGGGGGCAAGAAGTACCACGTCTCCGGGATCAGAGATCTCGAAGGCCTTCTGTACAGCCTCCCCCATGTCTTCCACCCTGTACACCGGGACAACGTACCGCAGGGCCTTCGCCAGGAGATCCTTGGCCTCTCCCATGAGGAGGGCCGCCTTGACCCGGTTTTTGGAGGCCTCGGCGAGAGCGGTGTAGTCCCCGCCCTTGTCACGCCCCCCTGCGATGAGGATCACCGGGCGATCAAAGCCCTCCACAGCCCTTGCCGCCGCCTCCACATTGGTGGCCTTGGAATCATCGTAAAAATCCACTCCCTGAAAATTCCCTACGAATTCCATGCGATGGGGCAATCCACGGAACCGGTCGATACTTTCCTGGACGACCCTTTCCTCCACCCCCAGGACCAGGCCCGCGAGCACACAGCCCATCAGGTTCTGCCGATTATGGATTCCCGGGAGGGCGAATCCGCCGAGATCGAAATCCGCTTCCTTTCCATCGTCCATGAGGACCCTGAGCCGATCACCCTCCAGAAAGGCCTGCCTGTGGTCTCTCCTCTCCGTCCCGTATCGAAGGAATGTGGGGCCCTCTCCGGGTTGGACCCTGGCAAGTATTTCATCGTCGTCGTTGAGAATCACATAGTCCCCCGGGCCCTGGTTTTTGAAAATCTTAAGCTTGGAGGCCGCATATGCCTCGTAGTCCGGGTAGCGGTCCAGGTGGTCCGGTGAGATGTTCAGGATCAGGGAAAGGGCCGGGTGAAAACGATCCATGGCATCCAGTTGAAAGCTGCTCACCTCCACCACCGCCAAGTCCGCTGAAACCTTCCGGCCGACGAAATCCATCAGGGGTGTGCCGATGTTACCCCCGACAAAGACCTTCCTTCCGGCCCTCTCCAGCATGAATCCCAGGAAGGCCGTGGCCGTGGACTTTCCGTTCGTGCCCGTCACCCCGAGGATGGGGACGTCCACCAGCCGGGAGGCCAGGTCCATTTCCCCGGTTACGGGAATGCCCGCCTCCCTGGCCTTCCTTAAGGGGGCCATGTCTAATGGAACCCCCGGGCTGACGATGATCCAATCGGATTCCAGGAAGGTTTCCGTCCGATGCCCGCCGGCCTCCACCTTCACGCCGAGCTCCAGGGCCTCCTCCAGGAAGGCCGGATCCATTTCTTCCTCCCTCTTGATATCGCTCGCAAGAACCTGGGCCCCTTCGGACCTGAGCCACCGGCAGGCCGAGAGCCCGGACCTACCCAAACCCACGACCACCACCCGTTTGCCGGCGAAATCCATTCAGGGCCCCCCTAACGCAGCTTAAGCGTGCTGATGGAAAGGAGGGCAAGGATGATGGCGATGATCCAGAAACGAACGGTCACCTTTGACTCCGGCCATCCCTTTAATTCGAAATGGTGGTGGAGTGGGGCCATCCGGAATATCCGCTGCCCGCCTGTAAGTTTGAAGTACCCCACCTGGAAGATCACCGAGAGGGTCTCCACCACGAAAAGTCCCCCTACGAGGATCAGCACGAACTCCTGCTTGGTCATCACCGCTACGGTGCCCAGCACCGCCCCCAGGGGCAGGGAGCCCACATCCCCCATGAACAACTCCGCCGGGTAGGTGTTGTACCATAGGAAGCCCAGCCCAGCACCAACCACGGCCCCGCAGAGGACAGAGAGTTCTCCGGCCCCGGCCACATAGGGGATCTGAAGATACCCGGCGATCTTCACGTGCCCGGCCAGGTAACTGAAGATCAAGAAACTGGCGAAGGCAATATTGATGGGGCCGATCGCAAGCCCGTCCAGTCCGTCCGTGAGGTTTACGGCGTTGGAGGTCCCGACAATGATGAAAACCGCCAAGACCACATACCATCCCCCCAGGTCCGGGGTGAGATATTTGAAAAAGGGAAAGTACAATTTGGAATCAAAACCCGGATACCTCTCAAGTACAACAGCCACGAACAGGGCCGCCAGGATCTGGAGGGAAAATTTGCTCTTTGCCCTGAGACCCCTGCTGTTCTTGCGGATCACCTTGAGATAGTCGTCCATGAACCCGATCATGCCGAAGGCCAAAACCACGAACAGGCACAACAGCACATACAGGTTCGAGGTTTCGGCCCACATAAGGGTCGAGATCACTACCACCGGGAGGATCAGGCAGCCGCCCATGGTGGGGGTTCCGGCCTTCTCGAAGTGGTTCGGGGGTCCGTCGTCTCTGATCTGCTGCCCCACCTGAAGGGTCCTCAGCCTCCGGATGCCCCAGGCGCCGATGACGAACATAAACAGAAGCGAGGATAGGGTGGAGAGGATCGTCCTGAATGTGATGTATCGAAAGACATTCAGCCACGAGAAATCATCCTGGAAAAGTAGAATCAGTTTATAAAGCAACGCTCACGTCCCCTTTCACTCGCCCTGTCACGCAGCTGCACGAACCCGCTTCTTCCCTTTTCTTTTCTTCGACGGGCCGAGGGCGGAGGCCACCACCTCCAGGAAGTTGTCCAGGGGAAAGGGTTTTTGAAGGGTTCGGAACACCGGTTGAACATCCCTTCCAAGATCCTCCTGATCCAATGGTCTTCCAGACATCACAATGACCTTTTCCTTCCGTCCCTCTCTTTTCATCCGCCTCAAAAGCTCCATTCCACTCAGGCCCGGCATATCCATGTCCGTGATCAGAAGATCGAAGCGGGTCCTTTCCATCTGATCCAGAGAGTCCTTTCCGTCCTTGGCAAGGGTCACCCTGAAGCCCTCGTTCGAGAGCACCTCAAAGAGGAGGCTCCGAATCCCCGCCTCATCGTCCACAACCAATATATTTTTTAAAACGCCCATGTCAGGTCTCCTTTTCCAGCGCCGCCCGCAGGAGGTCGACAACCCTCTCGAGGGCCATACCGCGGGACCCCTTGAGGAGCACCAGGTCCCCATCCTTAACGATCGTTCTTATCCTGGAGGCCATTTCCTCACGGCTCCCGACCACCTCAGCCCTATCGGCCGCAATACCCCTTTCCAGGGCCCCTTGAACAACCTCCCGGGCGTAATCTCCAATGGCCAGCAGGTGATGAATACCGACCTCGGCCGCCACCGCCCCCGCCTCCCTGTGGGCGGCGGGGGTTTCGTCGCCTAGCTCCAGCATATCGCCGATTCCCGCAATCATTCGTCCCTCTCCTCTGCAAAGATCTTTCAGAGTCCGCAGGGCGACCTTGAGGGAAACGGGATTTGCATTGTAAGTATCGTCCACCAGGGTGATCCCTCTGGGCAAGGGCAGAAGCATGAACCGACCCTTGATCCCCCGGAAGGACTCAAGGCCCCGGACCAGGTTTTCCGGCTCCTCCCCGAGACTGAGGGCGATAGCGCAAGCGGCCAGGGCATTGGCGACATGCTGGGTGCCGGGAACCCCCAATGTCAGGGACAAGACCTTTCCTTCGTAGTGGAGCTCAAAGGCGATGCCTTCTCTTCCGAGGTTGCGGATTCCTGTGCCACGGAAATCACAGTTCCTTCCTGTTCCAAAGGTCTTTATCCTTTTTCCGAAGGGAAGGGATGCCTCCAGGAGTCTTTTATCGTCTCCGTTCAGGAGGACCAGGGACCGGGCGGAAATCTTCTCCACCATTTCCGTCTTGGCCCGAAGAACGCCCTCCTCGCCGCCCACTCCCTCGAGATGGGCCTTGGCCACGTTGGTGATGAGGCCGATATCGGGATCAGCGATTTCGGTGAGGCGCGCGATTTCTCCCGCTCGATTCATTCCCATCTCGACAACCGCCCGGCGGTGCCTCTCCTCCATGGAAAGGAGGGTGAGGGGGAGACCGATCAGGTTGTTCAGGTTTCCCTCGTTCTTCAGGGTCGGCGCCCCCAACTGCAAAATGGCCGCCGCCATTTCTTTGGTAGTGGTTTTACCCACACTCCCCGTGACGGCCGCGACCGGGATGCCGTGACCCTGCCGCCACCATCCGGCCAGGTCCCCGAGGGCCTTCAGGGTATCCGGCACCTTGATGACGGCCGGGCGGCTTCCCTCCGGGATTCGGGCCTTTAAGGGCTCTTCCAGGACCACACCGGCGGCACCTTTCTCCAGGGCGTCCGCGACAAAGTCATGGGCGTCATGGCGTTCCCCCCGCAGGACCCAGAAAAGGTATCCCCGTGGAATCTTCCTCGAGTCGGTGCTTATTCCTGAAAAGACGGTATCCGGGGAGCCAGCCACCAGGCTTCCGCCCAATGGCGTCAGGATATCCCGCGCCGTGACGTCTCCCCAACGAAATCCCACCTATGTCCCTCCGCCCGCGGCCAGGAGGACTTCCTCCCGGTCATCGAAGTGTTTCCTGACTCCACCCACGATCTGGTAATCCTCGTGCCCTTTTCCTGCGATGAGAATGAGGTCGCCTTCGCCCGCGACTTGAATCGCCTTACGGATGGCCTTTCTCCGGTCCACCTCCATGAGGTATCCCGAAAGGCTGTAGGGGCCGGTCCCCTCAATCCGTTGCTTTCCGGCCTCCTGGACCCCCTTTTCGATCTCCTCCATGATGGAGAGGGGATCCTCGCTTCGCGGGTTGTCAGAGGTGACGATCACCAGATCACTGTTCTCCCCGGCCGCCACACCCATCTCGAATCTCTTTCCGCGGTCTCGGTCCCCTCCACAACCGAAGACGGTGATGAGTCGCCCCTCGGCCAGGGGTTTCAGGGTCTTCATGGCCTTGTAAAGTGCGTCGGGGGTATGGGCGTAATCCACGACAACCAGCCGTCCCAAAGCGTTTTCCACCCGTTCCAGGCGACCCGGCACCCTCTCGAGGGACTCGATCCCACGGACCGCTGTCTCAAAGTCGACCCCCAGGGCCAGGGCGGCCCCCATCGCCGCCATGATATTGTATACATTGACCTCCCCCAGGAGGGGGGATCTCAATTCGGTCACGCCTGCAGGGGTCCTGATCTCGATTCTCAGCCCGTTCTTATCCGATGAAAGGACCCTCGATCGGATCTCCCCTTCTTCCCTGAGACCGTAGGTAAGGACCTTGGCCCTGGTTATGCCCCATAGGGTTTTCCCCCGGGGATCATCCAGGTTGATCACCGCCGTCGCTGCCGGGGCCAGGGAGCGGAAAAGGCGGCTCTTGGCCTCGAAGTAGGCATCCATTGTTCCGTGGTAGTCCAGGTGATCCCGGGTCAGGTTGGTAAAAACCCCCACTTCGAAGATGCACTCCCCGATCCTTCCTTGCTCCAATGCATGGGAGGAGACCTCTATGATCACGTCCGTGGCACCAGCATCCTTCATCCGCCGCAAAAGGCGCATGAGGTCCAGTGATTCCGGCGTGGTTACCGGGGCGGGCCAGCACTGCGCTCCGATCCGATAGTTGATCGTCCCGATGACCCCGGTCCGCCGGCCCGCCGCAGAGAGAACGGCCTCCAAAAGATAGGCCGTTGTGGTTTTTCCGTTGGTCCCTGTTATCCCGATCAGCCGGAGTTTCGCCGAAGGGTGACTGTAAAAGCGGTCGGCAAGCAGAGAAAGGGCCTTCCGGCTGTTCGGCACCCGGATCCTGGCCGCCTCCGTCTTCCCGATCACGTCAAAGGACTCACCCACCAGCGCCACCGCCCCCCTTTTCAGGGCATCGCTGAAAAACCGGTGTCCGTCCAGGACGTGTCCCTTCACGGCCACGAAGAGGTATCCCGGCCTGACTTCACGGGAGTCATAGGCCAGTCCCTGGATCTCATGGTCGGGATCTCCCTCGAATTCCAGGAAATCGATACCGTTTATCAACCGGCCCAGTTTCATAGCTCTACGTGTTTCCTCCCGAGAAGAATCCCATTGCTTAAAAGCCGGCTCCTCATCACATGGGGGGCCTGAAGGTGACCTTTACGGCACTCACAGAATCAAGGGGCCGGCCGGGTAAAGGACGCTGCGAGGCGGCCAGTCCGGTTCCTTCCAGGACCACCTTGAGTCCGAGGGACGTTGCCCGGGTCAACACCTCCCTCATGGTTAACCCTCTAAAATCCGGGAGGCATCCTTCCTCTTCCTTTTCCCTGCCGCCGCCCTCTTCCATGGATTCTGGACGCCACAGGCTATCTCTGATCTTTGCCACTTCCTTGTTCACCATCACCACCTGGTGCCTTGGATTGACGCGAAGAAGGTTCAGGGCCCAGGCCCCCACTTCCCTGAAGACGGGAGCGGCCACGGATCCCCCATAGTAGAGTCCCCTGGGTTCGTCAACAGCCACAAAGATCACCAGGCGGGGCCTCGAAGCCGGCACGAAACCCACAAAGCTGGCCATATAGTTCCGCCTCGAATACCTCTTGGTCTTTGGATCCAGCTTTCGGGAGGTTCCCGTCTTGCCGGCCACCCTGTAGCCGGAGATGCCGGCCAGGGGAGCCGTTCCTTTTTCGCTCACCACACCTTCGAGGATCCGTGCCACCTTCCTGGCGGTACCCTCTGAGAGGACCCGGCGGACGACCTTCGGGTGGAACCGCTTCACCACCCTGCCCTGCTGATCCGTGATCTCCTTTACAACGTAGGGTTTCATCAGCTTACCGCCGTTGGCGATGGCCGCCATGGCCATGGTCATCTGCAGGGAGGTGACCGACAGACCATGTCCGTAAAAGATGGTGGCCCGGTCGATCGCCCTGGTTTTCTCGTAGGGTCTGATGAACCCCCGGGCCTCGCCGAGAAGGTCTATGCCCGTTTCCCTGCCGAACCCGAACTTTTTCAGATAGTCGGTGAACTTTCTGTAACCCAGCTTCTGGCCGATCTTCACGGCCCCGATGTTGCTGGAGAGGATAACGATATCCGATACCGTCAAGAGGCCGTGGGGCTTGGTATCGTGGATCGTGCGCCCGCCCACCTGGAACTTGCCCTCCTCGCAGTAAAAGGTCGTCTGAGGGGATACCACGTGATTTTCAAGGGCCGAGGCGAGCAGAAAGGCCTTCATGGTGGACCCGGGTTCATAGGTATCCGTTACGGGTCGGTTCCGCCACCGGGCGGGACCATATCGCCTGAAGACATTCGGATTGAAGAGAGGGACCACGGCCATGGCCAGTATCTCGCCGGTTCGTGGATCAACCACGATACAGTGGCCGCTTTTGGCACGATATTTCTCCACCGTCGCCTGAAGGGCCCTTTCGGCCTTGTACTGGATATCCTTGTCGATGGTAAGCCGCAGGTTGTACATTCTCCCCTTCTCGTCCGCGGGCATACTGACGTAGAAGGGGCGGCCCAAGGCATCCCGCATCTGGATAAGGGTAGGTTGTGGCCCCTTGAGGAGATCATCATACTTCCTCTCCAATCCCTCGAGCCCCTGGTTGTCGTCCCCCACAAAGCCTATAAGCTGCCCTCCGATCTCCCTTCCAGGGTAGTACCGCCTGCTTTCTCGGGCGAACCCGATCCCCTCGAGTTCCAACGCCTTGACCATTTCCACTTTTTCAGGAGGCACTTTCCTTTGAATCCACACAAAGGCCCTCTTGCTCTTCAACAGGCCGAGAAGTTTACTCCTCGGTATGCCGATGACCTTGGAGAGGCGGGAGGCGGTCTGGAGCTTATTCTTTACTCGCTTCGGATGGGCATAGATGGAATCGACTTCGACGCTGACGGCAAGTTCGTGTCCCTCCCTGTCACATATCGTGCCCCGCTTGGGGGGAAGTCTGATCACCCCCCGGTAACCCGCCCGCGCAATGGAGGCGAGCCGGTCTTTCTGGAGGACCTGGAGCTGATACGCCCTCGCCAGAATGGTCCCCAATCCCCCGAGGAAAAAGAAGGCGACAAGCAGGATGCGGAACCTAATCCACTTTTTTTCCCTCACCTGCATGGCAAGACACGAATCTGTTCAGGCAAGGCTTCCCTGAGCCCGGATCTTTGGGTGGCCTCCTCGAGGTACTGGGGGGAGAGGTAGGTGGCCAACTCCACTCTCAATTTCCGGTTGAGTTCCTTAAGGCGCAGTTCCTCTTGCTTCAAGCGGCTCAGGTCATACCCGATCTGGGTTCCCTCGAAACTGGACCAGACGTACCCGATACCGCTTCCCATGAAAAGCAAGAGCAGGATGGTGATGAGAAAAAGCTGCCGACGGGTGATGCGGAAACCCCGCTCCTTGATCTTCGCGTTCCGGATACGAACTCCCGTACGGGTATTCCTTTTTCCCGAAACATCAGATGTCCTGAGGGGTCTGACCATCTTCAGATCCTTTCCGCCGCTCTCATGACGGCACTTCGGGCCCTCGGGTTCTTGGCAATCTCCCTCGGGTCCGGCTTGATCCCCCTTTTGTTCAACCTCTTGAAAAGAGGTCTCTTCCCGCAAACACATCGGGGAAAATCCGGGGGACAGGTACATCCTTTTTCCCATTGGACCATCGTCCTCTTGACCAGCCTGTCTTCCAGAGAATGATAGGAGAGGACCACCAGGCGGCCTCCCGGTGCCACCAGGGGCGGCAGTTTTTCAAAGAAGATCTCCAGGTGCTCCAACTCCCTATTGACAGCGATCCTCAAGGCCTGAAAAGTACGGGTTGCTGGGTGTTTCGCTCCAGGGCGGCGGGACCACGGGATCACGGAAGTCACGAGATCCGCGAGTTCCCGGGAGGAGTCGATCCTTTTTTTTTTCGCCGCCTTGCCACGGCCCGTGCAACAGCCTTGGCCCGCTTTTCTTCGCCGTATTTCCTCAAAATAGATTCGAGGTCCTTCTCCGGAAGGTTGTTGAGTAGGTCCGACGCCCGCCTACCCTCTTCCGGGTCCATTCTCATGTCCAGGGGTTCGTCCCTGCTGAAACTGAAGCCTCTACCGGAATGGTCCAGTTGATAGGTGGACATACCAAGGTCGAGAAAGACACCGTTCACCGTCTCGATCCCCCTAGCGGCGAGGATATCGCCGAGTTCCGAAAAATTGGCCTTGATAATGTCGACCCTCTTTCCCAGGAAGGAGAGCCGCCCGGCCGTAATACGAATCGCCTCAGGATCCCTGTCCAGGCAGATGAGGCGCCCTCCCTCGCTCAGTTTACGCCCAATGGCCTCACTGTGGCCTCCGCTTCCGGCCGTCCCATCCACATAAACTCCTGCAGGATCCGTGAGCAGATGCTCCAGTGCCTCCCTGACCATGACCGGGCGATGGGGAAATTCCAAGACGTCTTCCTCTCCGTCCCTAGATACCGAGTCCCGACAAGGACTGACTGACTTCCGGAAAACTCCGTTGTGCCTCCTGGAATTCCTCTTCCCACTTCTCCAGGTCCCAAATCTCAAAAATCTTGAGCCCGCCGACCAGGATCACGTCCTTTTTCAGGCCCGCAATCTCCCTCAAGTCCTGTGGGATAGTGATCCGGCCGGCTTTGATTGGACATTCCTGTGCGCCCGAGATAAAATAGCGGAGGTAACGCGTCACCGATTGGTCCAGAAGGGACATTCCCGCAGCATGCTCCTCGATGGTCTGCCAGATGTCACGGGTAAAGGCCCAGAGGCAATTGTAGTGGTTGGTCACGACGAGGCAATCCTCGCTTTTCTGCTTGAGGACCTCCTTGAATCGCGCGGGGATCGCCAATCGTCCCTTCTCATCGAGTGTATGTCTGAAACGTCCCTTGAACATCATCTGTGACACTTTATGACACTTTTCTGCACTTTATTCCACTTTTATGACAAAAATACCCCTGATGTCAAGGAAAAAAAGAAATGATAAGGGATGATTAGGTCGGAATTGAGGACACCGGAATTAAGCAAAGGTGGGCGTTCTGCAAAGAAATCGTGGAGGCCGGATGGAGAATACCGGGGCAGGAGGGCTCAGGGAAGGAGATAAACGATATAGATGATCGATCCGAGGTAGATGAGGGAAAAAAAGATATTGAGCACGAGCCCGGAATAAGCGTAGTCACGGTCTCCCAGGTCTTTTATCCGGGGAAGAGAGCGGAGGGAGAAGACCAGGCCGGCTGCAAGGATCAGGGGCACCACCACGAGTAGAAAAAGCAAGGAGGAAGGCGTGCCGATACGGCCCTTATTGAAAAGGACCCAACCGCATCCGGCACCCGCTGCGACGAAGGACAAGAGAAACCCTGCGACGGCGTAATGATTCGTCTTTCGAATTTGCTCTTTCATGATGTCGCCCTCCACCGGGAGGCAAAGTCGGCCCGAGAGACCTCCTGAATGTCCGGAGCAGCCCCATCCTACCAGGAATCCCTCCCGTTTTACAGTCCCGATTTTTTCTCCCTTCCCCCCTTCCAAATCGTCTCCATAGAAAGTCCTTGCATCGGCCCAGGCTAATTCCTAAGATAGTGCCCATACATAAATGAAATCTGGGCACTAGTGAGTTACCAATTCATAATTGAGATATTTTTTACAAGATCAAGGAAACCGGGGACCCACCCAAAGGGTGGGGAGTCGTCGCTTCGCGCGGACAAATCAAGGGATTACGCGTCCCGCCCTACAAGAGGCGGGAACAAGGAATCCCGCAGATTGACGCTGAGATCGTGAAAAATGGCCATTTATGGATGGAAACTAAGATAGTGTCCATCCATAAATGAGAAAATTTGTGCAAGGTCAAGGAAGGCGAAAATTTTAACCGCAGGAATACATTGAAGTATTTTGAGGATTAAAATTTGAGCCTGACGCAGAGATAGATTGCGGAAATTGGCCATTTATGGATGGACACTAAGATAAGTGTACCGGTTATCACAATGAGATTTCCCATGCGGATTTCCGCTTCAAGAACGGCCGTAACGATGCCGATGTCGTTCCTTTCCGTTTTCATTCGGACCGCGTATCCACTCCCGGGGTACATTCTGGATCATCGCGTTAACCGCGAAAGGGACTGCATCTTAACGGAGACGAAAAAACAAAGTCTTCAAAC
>JAFDEE010000009.1:0-9182 GCA_019310525.1 Deltaproteobacteria bacterium
AAACGACATCGCCGTCATCCACCGCGGTGGCGCCGGCAAGCTTGTGATCCTTCTCGTCAAACTTGCCGATTTCGGGGGTGACGGTAACACCCTTGGCCAACGTGATGGGCACGGCCAGGTAGTAATAAGCCCTGTCGTCCTCATCGTCTCCGGGGTTGGAGAAGTCTTCACGCTCAATATTCACGTACCCGTAACCGATCTCGGAAGAGACCATGTCGTTGAACTTGAACCCGAAAACGGCGAAGTAACCGTCAGCGTCCACGTCCTCGATGCTGTCCGTTGCGGCGTTGTAATTGGCATCGAAGGGAGTGGCCAGGGCATACCCGTATTCATTGGGGTTCCGGACATGGTAGTAGCTGGCCTTGAAATAGGCAGGACCGAAGGGAATGCTCACGGTGGCGCCATACACGTAACTGTTGAGGCTGTATTCCCTGTCGTTTGTGATGTTTACGGCATCCAGCCAGTTGTAACCGCCGTAAACGGAGAAGCTCACCGGCCCGATCTTTCCGCCGAAGCTCATCTCGATATTGGGCAGCGAGGTGTCGGTATCCCCGAACCCGGTGGAGTGGTTGGTGCTGGGCTGGTTGAAGCCTATCTTCAGAGTACCGACCTCAAAGGGGAAGCTGAGCTGGATCTGCTCGGTCCTTATGCGGCCCCCTGCACTGCCGTAATCGCCGGCGTATCCACCCAGAAATACGTCGCCGTCGATTGGCTGGAAGCTGACGGCCCAAGTCTGCCCGATAAGCAGGGTGCCGGCCCCGAAGTTCCAGGTCCCGTACCAATGTCTGTAATAGCTAAGCGGGCGCCAAAGCGGCTGCACGCGTTGTCCATCTCCCAGGCCACGTCGGTGTCATCGTAAAGGTTGTTGGGAGCGCTTGCCGCCGGCGCAGTGAGTGCGTTGGCGGTGTTCTTGTCCTTGTCGATCCAGAAGGTGCTCACCCGGACATTTCCGTAAAAGCTCACTTCCTTGTCGGCTGCCATGGCCGGAAGGGCGCAGGCCGCTACAAAGGCGGCTGCGAGCATGACTACAAAGATTTTCCGCATGTTCTTTCCTCCTAAAGAAAGAAAATCAGGTTAATGAAAAAAACAGAAAAAGACCTAAATACCCGAAAAGCTCTTTTCCTCACCTCCTTCCCTTTCTGGAATACCGCGCCCCGCAAGGCTTGCCCTCGTTCCTCCCCAAGGGCACAATTCACCCCGGGCACTTAGCTGGTGATTAATATCAACTCCCATGTGAAATGTCAAGGATTTTTGCAGGTTATCTCCGGCTGGTTTTCTTTAGGGACGACACGGCCTTACGCCTCCCTACCGAGTTCGGGGATCTCCCTTCCGGCGATTCGGGACTTTTCACCTCCGCAATCCACCTGAAAGGGATATGGGCCTTGCCCAAAAGCTTGACAAATCAAGATGTTGTGTTAGCATTCACCCATGCTGAACTCCAGTCCATCGGGTCACTCGCACCGCGGTTTCTCCTTGCAGCAACCAGGCTACGGGGGATTCCCGGCGAAGGTGAATGATGTCCGGTGGATCCATCTATATCGACTTTTCATCCAAGGAGACAAATCGACATGTCAGAAGAAGAAAAGGGATTCATACTGAAGGATCGGAGGGCTTTTGATGAGAAGGGAGAGCTCAAGGAAGGGGCAGCGGAAAAGGAAGAGCGCACAAAAGAGGCTCCGCCCAAGACCGAACTCCAGGCCGAAGAATCCGAAGCAAGACCCCCTCTTCCGGAGGTAAACTTCAACTCCCTCATTTTCAGCCTGAGTTCTTCGGCCCTCCTGCACCTGGGGGAGATCGCAGACCCCCAGACGGGCCGAAAAAAAACGGATCTCCAGCTTGCCAAACACTCCATCGACACCATCGCCATGTTGAAGGACAAAACCCGCGGCAACCTAACGGAGGAGGAGGAAAGATTTCTGGACAGCATCCTGACGGACCTGAGATGGCGATATGTGAAGGCAAAGAAGTGAGGGCGGCCCCGGGGCCCCGGGGAAATGTGAGCGACCGATTTAACCCTTTATACAAGGAAACCTCTGGTTTGCCCTCCGGGAAATACAGGATAAAAACCCCGGCCAAGTTGAACCTGCGCCTCAAAGTCACGGGCCGAAGACCTGATGGATACCACGAACTCGTAACCGTCATGGTCCCGATCGACCTCTGCGACCTGATCGAGGCCCGGGCCGTCCCGGGAACTGCCGTCGGGCTTGCCTGCAACGGCCTCTCTGTTCCGGAAGATGAGACCAATCTCGTGGTCCGGGCCGCCAAGGCCTTTCTTTCCGAGGCGGGGATAGGGAGCGGAGTGAGCCTGGAACTCAAAAAAAATATCCCGGTGGCGGCGGGCATGGGGGGAGGGAGCAGCGACGCCGCGGCCACGCTCCTCCTCCTCAATGAAATGTGGTCCCGCCCGGTTTCCATGCCCGCGCTTCACCGGATCGCCGGCGGGTTGGGGGCGGATGTCCCCTTTTTTCTCTATTGCAGGCCGGCCCTGGCCACCGGGATCGGGGACAGGCTTCAACCCCTGAGTCAATGGCCTGAAACCTGGTACGTGACCGTGACCCCTCCTGTCAGGGTTTCAACTGCATGGGCATACCGTCAATTGAAAATGGAGTTGACAGAAAAAGAATATGAGCATACTATTTATCTTTTAAAAAAAAGGCCTTTCACGGTTTCCCGGCTCCTGGAAAACGATCTGGAGAGGGTGACTTCCGCCAGATATTCGATCATTGACACGATCAAACACCAACTCCTGGAACTTGGGGCCGAGGCCGCCCTGATGACCGGGAGTGGACCGACCGTGTTCGGGATATTCGGGTCCCGCCGCGAGGCCTGCGGGGCGATGGACCGCCTTCGGGGATTGGGATCCGTATTCGTGACCACAAACTGGGAGGGGCCGCCGGTGTTCGAAATCGCCAATACCAACGGATAGGATCTGCTGGGGTGTCGTCAAGCGGTAAGACACGGGCCTTTGGAGCCCGCATTCGGAGGTTCGAATCCTCCCACCCCAGCCAACAGGGAAAAAAATGAAGTTGTTCGGTGGCACATCCAACCCGATGCTCACCCAGGAAGTCTGCGAGTACCTTGGCATTGAACCAGGAAAAATCACCGCAAAGACCTTCAGCGACGGGGAGACCCTGGTTGAAATCCATGAGAATATCCGTGCCAGGGACGTCTTTATCCTCCAGTCTACCTGCACGCCTGTAAACGACAACCTTATGCAGCTTCTGATCATCATGGATGCCCTGAAGAGGGCTTCGGCCAAGAAGATCACGGCCGTAATCCCTTATTACGGGTACGGGCGCCAGGACCGCAAGGTCAAGCCCAGGGTGCCCATCAGCGCAAAGCTGGTGGCTGATCTGATTACTGTTGCGGGGGCCAACCGGGTGGTTTCCATGGACCTTCATGCGGGACAGATCCAGGGATATTTCAACATTCCCGTGGACAATATATTCGCCGCCCCCGTGCTCCTGAAGTACATGAGAAGTCACTTTGCCAACGATCTGGTCATCGTGTCCCCGGATGCCGGAGGTGTGGAACGGGCAAGGGCATTTGCCAAGCGGCTGGAGGCATCCCTGGCCATCATCGACAAGAGACGCGACGCCCCCAACATTGCGGAGGCAATGAACATTATCGGGGAGGTTCGGGGAAAGACGGCCGTCATTCTGGATGACATGGTGGACACTGCAGGGACGTTAGTCCAGGGGGCCATGGCCCTCTTGAACAGGGGTTCAAAAAGGATCTTCGCCTGCTGCACCCATCCGGTCCTCTCCGGGCCGGCCATCGAACGGCTCAATGAGTCCCCTATCGATCAATTGGTGGTGACCAACACAATCCCCCTCAAAGAAGAGGCCCTTAAGTGCGACAAAATCACCGTTCTTTCCGTGGCCGAACTGCTGGGAGAAACCATCAAGAGGATCCACTGCGGGGACTCCGTGAGCACCCTGTTCGTCTAACAAACTGTAAGAAAGGTGAGGATCATTCAATGTTACAGGTAAGGAGACAATTATGGCTCAACTGACACTCGCCGCCCGGATCCGGGATACCAAAGGAAAAGAGGCGGCCAAAAAACTTCGAAAAAACCAACAGGTACCGGCTGTTTTTTACGGGCCCGGGAGGGAACCCGTTATGCTTGCAGTCAGATACATGGATTTACAAAAACTGATCAAGCGGGGCTCGTTAGAGAACACGGTCCTGGGACTCGAAATCCAGTCCAACGGGGGCTCGGAGAAATACAATGTGATGGTCAAAGAGATCCAGATGGATCCCCTCAAGGATACCTGCTACCACGTGGATTTCTACGAGATCGCCATGGACAAGGAGATCACCCTTGATGTCCCCATCCACCTGGTTCAGACCCCCGTGGGAGTTGCAAAGGGAGGGGTCCTGCAGCATGTCCGAAGGGAGATTACCATTTCCACGTTGCCCGGCAAGCTGGTGGACGCTATCGAGGTGGATGTCTCCGGGCTGGATATCGGAGAGACTCTTCATGTGGGAGACATCAAATTGCCCGAGGGAATCACCACCCCTCTCGAAGGACATCTGGCCGTGGCCGTGGTTCAGGCGCCGGTCGCCGAACCCGGCCGGGCTGAAGAGGAAGAAGGTGCTGCCGAGGAAGAGGCAGAAGGTGTGGATACTGAATCCGAACAACAGGAATAAATGTCTTCAAAGAAAGGAGGTGAAGCCGGGAACCCTAAGGTGTACGTGATTGGAGGCCTCGGCAACCCGGGACGGAAATACCGGGATACACGGCACAACCTGGGGTTTCGGGTTGTGCGTCAATTGGCCAAGGGCTTTAACACGGCCCTCACGGGCCGACGATTTCAATCCAGATACACCCGGACGGTCTATAAAGGACAGGAGATCATTCTGATTCGTCCCCTGACCTACATGAACCACAGCGGCTTGTCTATCAAGGCCTGTGTGGACTTTTTTCGCGTGACCCCTGAAAGAATCCTGATTATCCACGATGACATCGACCTCCCTGTAGGACGGATCAGGGTTGTGAGGGGAGGAGGTGCCGGGGGGCATAAAGGCGTTTCATCCATCATCCAACACTTGGGAACTCAGCAATTTCCCCGCATAAAGCTTGGGATCGGGCGCCCGCGTTACGGAGAACCGATTGAGGAATACGTCCTGAGCCCCTTTTACGGGGACGAAAAAGAGATCATCGACAGGGTCGTCCAGATGGCTGTTCAGGCATGTGGATTGTTTATTTCCGATGGGGTTGAGGCAGCAATGAATATAACGAACTGCCAGAACTTGGCGAAGAGTAAGGAGGTAATTTGCTGATGCAGAATTTAACGGTTGTTGCTCCATTCTTAGGTATCTTCGGTCTGATTATCGCCTGGTTGATTTTTACCTACGTCAAAAAACAGCCCAACGGCACCCAGACCATGCAGGAGCTGGAGGAGATGATCCATGAAGGCGCCATGGCCTTCCTGAAAAGGGAATATACCGTCCTGGCCTTCTTTATCCTCATCGTCTTCATCCTGCTCGGGATTGGAATCTCCTGGAACACGGCGATCGCGTTTGTAACGGGGGCCCTGTGCTCCATGGTCGCCGGCTTCTCCGGCATGACCGCCGCCACGAGAGGCAATTCCAGGACGGCTGAGGCCGCGAATAAATTCGGACAGGCCAAGGCCTTGAACGTATCTTACTTTTCGGGCTCTGTGATGGGTCTGGCCGTTGCCAGCCTCGGTCTCCTGGGCCTGGGATTTTGGTTTTGGGTTTTCGGAGATGATCCAGGAACGGCCCATTACATCAACGGTTTCGCCATGGGAGCGAGTTCCATCGCCCTGTTTGCCCGTGTAGGCGGAGGTATCTTTACCAAGGCCGCGGATGTGGGCGCTGACCTGGTGGGGAAGGTGGAAGCCGGGATCCCCGAGGACGATCCGCGGAATCCCGGGGTCATCGCCGACAACGTGGGGGACAACGTGGGGGATATCGCCGGCATGGGAGCAGACATCTTCGAATCCTTTGTCGGTTCAGTGGTCGCTACCATCGCCATCGGGGCGACCCTGGCCATTACTCCCGAATTCCTCGCAAAATTTCCTGTTCTAAAGGAAATGACTCCGGAGGCGATCCGGTTGAAATACATGGCCATGCCGATCCTGGTGGTAATAGCCGGGTTGTTGAGTTCCTTCGTGGGAGTCTTCTCCATCAAGATCTTCCAGGCAGGAAATCCGGCGGGCGCCTTGCGTTACACGACTTTTGTCGCCGCCTTCATTTTCATCATCCTGACCTACTTTATCACCCAGTCCCTTGGGATGCCCATAGGCGCCTTCTGGGCGATCCTCTCAGGGCTCCTTTGCGGCATCGCCATCGGGCTCTTGGCTGAATACTATACCTCAGGGCCTCCCATCCGTAGAATCGCGGAACAATCCCAGACAGGCCCTGCAACCGTGATCATCGCCGGGCTTGCCGTGGGGATGCAATCCACCTACCTGCCCATCCTGGGCATCTGCGTAGCCACCTTTATAGGATTCAAGGCAGCGGGGATTTACGGTATCGGACTTTCCGCCGTGGGCATGCTGGCCACGGTGGGTGCGACCATGACCGTGGACGCTTACGGTCCCATCGCCGATAACGCCGGAGGCATCTCCGAGATGTCAGGACTGGGTCCGGAGACCAGGAAGATCACCGACAGCCTGGATGCCCTGGGCAACACCACGGCCGCCATCGGAAAGGGTTTCGCCATCGGATCCGCGGCCCTCACGGCACTGGCCCTCTTCGTCGCCTTTACCCAGGCCGCGGGACTCACCGTGATCGACATAAAGAACCCCATGGTGGTGATCGGCGCCTTCATAGGCGGGATGGTTCCCATGGTTTGCGCCGCCATGACCATGACCTCCGTTGGAAAGGCCGCCTTCAGCATCGTGGAGGAAATCCGCCGCCAGTTCCGGGAAATCCCCGGGCTCCTCGAAGGAAAAGAAGGTGTGAAACCGGATTCCAAGACTTGTGTCTCCATCGCCACCGCCTCGGCCCTGAAAGAGATGGTGGCACCGGGCCTTGTGGCGATACTTACCCCTGTTGCCGTGGGTTTCCTCCTCGGGAAAGAGACCCTTGGGGGGATGCTCCTCGGGGCAACGGTCATGGGAGCCTTCCTGGCCCTATTCATGGCCAACGGCGGCGGTGCCTGGGATAACGCCAAAAAATACATCGAGGAAGGCCACCTGGGCGGAAAAGGCTCCGACAACCATAAGGCCGCCGTGGTGGGGGATACCGTAGGAGATCCGTTCAAGGATACCTCCGGGCCTGCCATGAATATCCTTATCAAGCTGATGTCGGTGGTTTCCCTCGTGATCGCACCGATATTGCCTCATCTGGGCCTCTTCCTGAAATAGGTCCGTTTGGATAAGTAAACCCCTATTTCCTTCCCCCGGGGCCTCCGGGGGAAGGAAATAGGAAAAACAAGTCATTTGGAGTGATCGATGTTCAAGATAGGTGACTTAGCTGTATATCCCGCCCACGGGGTGGGCGTCATCGAGAAGATCGAAACCCAGGAAATCTCGGGCTGCAGCCAGGATTTTTACGTGATGAGGATTTTGGACAACGACATGATTATCATGATCCCCACCCAGAATGTGGACAACGTTGGACTCAGAGAACTCATCGGCCAGAGTGAAGTCCCCAAGCTTTATTCGATCCTGAAAAAACGCGACGTGTCCATCGATAACCAGACCTGGAATCGAAGGTACAGGGAATACATGGAGAAGATCAAAACCGGGTCAGTTTTTGAGGTGGCCGAGGTTTACAGGGACCTTCTCATGCTCAAAGTGGAAAAAGAGCTCTCTTTCGGCGAGAGAAAGATGCTGGACACGGCCCGCAATCTCCTTGTAAAGGAGATTTCCCTGGCAAAGAACGTGAAGGAAGAACAGATTGAAAAAGACCTGGACAGGATCTTCGCCTGAATCCACCTGTAATGTCTAACAGCAGTGGAAAAGCAACCGGAAAGGACTTACTCCATCCTCGTTCAGGGGAAGGATACGGACCACCGCCTCGATCTCTTTCTCGCCTCAAGGACCCCTGACCTCACAAGATCCAGGATACAGAACCTCATCAGAAACGGCCTTGTTCAGGTCAACGGCCGGCCCCGCAAGCCCGGCTATCGACTGAGAGCAGGGGACCGGGTCCTTTTCACTGTACCTCCGCCCCGCGCCTACCGTATTGAACCGGAACCCGTCGATTTTTCCATCCTGTTTGAAGATTCATCGCTCCTTGTCCTTAATAAACCCCCCGGACTCGTCGTTCACCCCGCCCCCGGTCACCCCTCAGGGACCCTGGTTCACGGACTCCTGGCACGCTGCCGGGATCTTTCCGGAATCGGCGGAACTTTGAGACCTGGAATAGTTCACAGGCTGGACAAAGATACCTCCGGTCTCATCGTGGTGGCGAAAAACGATGTCGTCCATTGCCGTCTATCAAACCAATTTTCCGAAGGATCGGTGAAAAAGCAGTATCTTGCACTGGTCATCGGGTGCCCTGATAGATCACAGGGCACCATCGAAGTCGCCATCTCCAGACACCCCAAAAGGCGAAAAGAGATGGCCCCGGTCCCAACGGGAGGAAGGCAGGCCCTGACCTATTGGGAAAAGATCAGGGATTTCGGAGAGTTTTATTCCCTACTGCGGGTGTCCCCCAAAACCGGGAGGACACACCAAATCAGGGTCCATCTCGCGCACCTCGGTTACCCCATCGCGGGAGATACAGTGTATGGGAAAGGCCGGGAGCGGCGAAGAAAAAGGATCACAGACCGGAAAGACATGCCCCCTATCCGCCGTCAAATGTTACATGCGCATATCCTTGGGTTCCACCACCCTGAATCCGGACGGTATTGCCAATTCGAGGCCCCCCTTCCCCCTGACATGAAAGAAATCTTGACCTCCCTTGATAGGGCATTCCCCCATCAACAAAAGGGCCGCAACAGCCCCACCGGAGCCGAGTCCCCCCTGGCATTCAGTTAGGGAGATGTGGGCGCGGATAATCCCGGATTATGCAATTGCCAAGTTTGCCGAAGATGCAAGGCGTGAGGTGCCCCAGACTACTTTCAGTACTTCGAGCGCCTCACAACGCAGCACAGATTCGGCAAAATCGGCAATCCCGAAGGGTGACGAATTTTGAATAAATTTGATGTTTCCTGACTCCACCTTTTTGGTGAATGCAACCTGACCTGGAAAGATGTCCAA
>JAFDEE010000009.1:9219-88909 GCA_019310525.1 Deltaproteobacteria bacterium
CAAAATTTGTCATGCATAATCTGGGATAATGTTTCCCGGAGGAATGGATCCAATCCATCTAAAAGTGCTTACCCCAACCCGCAGTTTCTTTATTCAGAGTCATTTTTGGAGAAAAGGATAAGATGAAAACAAGAAAAAAGCTTGACTTTATTCGTATTTGACTTATAAGAATGGCAAGATAGAATGTATTCCTGCCTTATAGAGGATTCGGCCGTGCCGAATATCACTACTGGCTTCACGGGAAATCTGCTGCGCTATCTCCTAACATTCAAATGCCGGGTGATGAATGCTCATCTAGAAGCCTCCTTATGGTGAAATAGGGAATCCGCCAATAACTACTCTTCCAAATTCACTCAATCTGGAAGAACGGAGTTGATGAAACAAGCGGGGGTGGTGTCTATGGGGGCTAGCGGTTTTTGGTGTCCATGAGGACCAGCCTTTTATCGAGAGACCTTTGATTTGAAAACGTTCGATTTTGTTCAAGGTCAAGGAAAAGGAAGACGAAAATTTCAACCAATGGAATACCTTGAGTATCTCCTGGATTGAAATTTGTCGCGCTTCGCTTGTACTCCCCACCCTTAGGGCGGGTCCCTGGTTTGACTCTGGTGCAGCCTGTCCGCTGTTGTCTGGCGGACTTGCCCCGCCGTAGCCGTGTCAAAGGCGAAAGATCGGGCAAAAGTGGGGGTTTTGTAAAGGTCTCAGTGACGACCCATCCAAGAAATGGAATATCCCGGCCTATTTGAACATCCAGCGACAGAGGATTTCCTTAAAACGGCATTCTATCCAGCCGTTAAATTCTTAGGGAACGGAGTGACACGATGAATTTAGTTGAACTAAAGAAAATGAAGATCAGTGAATTGACCACCATGGCCAAAGACTTCGATATTGAAGGGGCCTCAGGGATGCCGAAGCAGGAATTGATTTTCGCCCTGCTCCAGGCCCATTCCGAAAAAAACGGGTTGATTTACGGGGAAGGGGTGCTCGAAACCCTGCCCGACGGGTTCGGATTTCTCAGGGCCCCTGATTCCAATTACCTTCCGGGGCCGGACGATATCTATATTTCCCCTTCCCAGATCCGTCGGTTCAATCTGAGGACCGGGGACACCGTATCGGGTCAAATCAGACCCCCCAAAGACACGGAAAGATATTTCGCATTACTCAAGGTGGAACAGGTAAACCACGAAGATCCTGAAATCTCAAGGGAAAAAATACTTTTCGACAACCTCACGCCCCTTTATCCCCAAGAAAGGATCAAGCTGGAAACCACCCCGGATAACTATTCCGCACGAATCATGGATATGATGACCCCCATCGGGAAGGGCCAAAGAGGGCTGATCGTCGCACCTCCACGAACCGGGAAGACCATGCTCCTGCAAAACATCGCCAACAGCGTCTCCGCCAACCACAAGGAAATTCACAAAATAGTGCTCCTCATCGATGAAAGACCGGAAGAGGTTACGGACATGCAGCGAAACGTGGACGCCGAGGTGATCAGTTCCACCTTTGATGAGCCCCAGCAAAGACATGTTCAGGTGGCAGAGATGGTCATCGAGAAGGCCAAGCGGCTTGTTGAGCACAAAAGGGATGTACTCATCCTGCTGGACAGTATCACCCGACTGGCAAGGGCTTATAACGCCACGGTGCCCCCGAGCGGGAAAATCCTGTCAGGCGGCCTGGACTCCAACGCCCTTCATAAGCCGAAACGCTTTTTCGGGGCGGCCAGAAATGTCGAGGAAGGGGGGAGCCTCACCATCATCGCAACGGCCCTTATCGACACTGGAAGCCGAATGGACGAGGTGATTTTCGAAGAGTTCAAGGGTACCGGAAACATGGAAATCCATCTGGACAGGAAACTCAGCGACCGGCGCGTCTTTCCCTCCATCGACATCAATCGCTCAGGTACCCGTAAAGAGGAACTCCTTGTAGACAAAGATGATCTGAACCGCATCTGGATCCTTCGTAAACTCCTGGCCTCCCTGACACCTGTTGACAGCATGGAATTTTTACTGGACAAAGTGAAAGGAACGAAGGATAATAAAAGTTTTCTAGCTTCAATGAGTGAGTAATGGTGAGGTGTAAAATGAAAAAAGACATCCATCCGGAATACCACGATACCATTGTACATTGCGCCTGCGGGAACGAATTTGAGACGGGTTCCACCTTGAAAGAGATCAAGGTGGAAATCTGCTCCAAATGTCACCCTTTTTTCACCGGCAAACAGAAACTGGTGGATTCCGCCGGGAGAGTGGAACGTTTTAAGAACAAGTATGCCCGCTTTGAAAAGATGAAGGCTTCGGAGAAGAAAAAAAAGGCTTAACAGCATGTTGAAACAGTAACGAGCGCAGTTGAGACAAGGCAAAGTGAGGCTAAATAGCGCAGTTTACATCCAGTAAATGAGCATTTTGAGCTTCAATTTAACCTAAGCATCAGCAAGCGCAGTAGTTTTTCAACAGCCTGTTAAACGGAAACAAGGCCCCATAGCGTTGCGAAACTCCAGGGCATCGAAGGGTCGGTCCATATCCCTTTCGAATCCCCATACTTTTAGGGGAGTTTTCCAGGATGGGTCCTGGGTACCGGCATTTTACAAAGGAGACCCTTCCAGCAGGCCCGCTTTCCCCGGTTTTTTTCCACTTTATCATCCCGTTGAGCCTGCCCTTTGACAAGGGAAGCCTGTTACCGGGGCGCCCCCTGGAAACAAAGCCCCCGATCGACTGAGACACCCGGCAGCGCGGCCGGGCCGATCCGGTTCGAGTACGAGGAGACCTTTGAAAAATGTTCAATTTTGTCCAAGGGTCAAGGAAGGCGAAAATTTTAACCGCAGGAATACATTGGAGTATTTCGAGGATTAAAATTTGAGCCTGACGCAGAGATTGGGCAAAAGGGGGCGTTTTTCAAAGGTCTCTACGAGGGGGAAACGGCTAAGGAATGTTTGGAAAAATCAAGGAAATCGAAGACCGCTACAATGTGCTTGAAAACGAGTTGGCCCGCCCGGAAATCATCCGCGACCAAAAGACCTATCAACAGTACTTGAAGGAACACGCACGCCTCTCCCCCATCGTTCAAACCTTTCGAGACCTGAATCGCCTGCGGGAGGAAATCGACGACAACAAGGCCCTCTTGGAAGATCCGGATCCTGAAATGCGGGCCCTTGCCAAGGAAGAGATCGAAGCCCTGAAATGTAAATCCGCAGAACTCGAAAAGGAACTCAAGGTCTTGCTCCTTCCCAAGGACCCCAATGACGAAAAAAACATCCTGCTCGAAATCAGGGCCGGCACGGGAGGAGAAGAAGCGGGGCTCTTTGCGCAGGAGCTCCTTAGGATGTATCTGCGTTACGCGGAAAGCAAGGGCTGGAAAACGGATATTCTCAACCAGAGCAACACGGGAATGGGCGGACTGAAGGAAGTGATCCTGCTCATCGAGGGAGAAGGAGTATACAGCCGCCTGAAGCATGAGAGCGGGGTGCACCGGGTCCAGCGGGTCCCGGAAACTGAGACCCAGGGGAGGATCCATACCTCCGCCGTCACAGTTGCTGTGCTTCCCGAAGCGGAAGAGGTGGATGTGGAAATCAACCCCGAGGATCTTCGCATCGATGTATACCGATCTTCCGGCCATGGAGGCCAGCATGTCAACGTGACGGATTCAGCGGTGCGGATCACCCATCTCCCCACCGGGCTGGTGGTTACCTGCCAGGATGAAAAATCCCAGCACAAAAACAAGGCCAAGGCCATGAAGGTGCTCAGATCCCGGTTGCTGAACATGGAACAGGAAGAGCAGCGCCGGAAAATATCAGCGGAGCGGCGGAGTATGGTGGGTTCAGGGGACAGGAGTGAAAAAATCCGGACCTACAACTTTCCTCAGGGGCGGGTTACAGATCACCGGATAGGGTTGACCCTTTACAGGCTGGAAGACATTCTCCAGGGTGAACTGGACCAGCTCATTGATCCGCTCACGACCCATTTCCAGGCAGAAGCCCTCAAAGAGGGCCGCCTTTGATCCTCGACCTCCTTGCCCGCTCTCCCTCCACAACCCTCCTTCCTTTAATCGAGGAACCATGAATGAAAAAACCTGGACCATCCAGGAACTACTGAAGGTCGCCTCAGATTTTCTTCAGAAAAAAGGGATCGAAAGCCCCCGCCTGAGCGCGGAGATTCTCCTTGCCCATCAACTGGGCATGAATCGGGTGGAAGTGTATCTCAACTTCGACCGGCCCCTCGATCCCTCGGAAATCTCCGGTTACAGATCCCTCGTCAAACGGCGATTGGAAAGGGAACCCATCCAGTACATCACGGGGGTCCAGGAATTCTGGTCCCTGGATTTTCTTGTGGAACCGGGGGTCCTTATTCCGCGGCCCGAAAGCGAATTATTGGTGGATAAACTCCATTCCTTGCACTCCGAAGGCCGGGTTCCCGGGAGCCCATCACCTAGGCTTCTTGACCTGGGCACCGGATCCGGTGCCCTGGCGGTCGCCCTTGCCCGTGAGATTCCGGGGGCTTTCCTGGTGGCAAGCGACGTGAGCTTAAAGGCCTTGCGGGTCGCCGGAAAAAACGCCAAGAGGCATGCTGTAGAAAACCGTATTCATTTCGTGGGGGGAGACCTGTTCCGCCCCTTCAAGGTCGGCTTGTCTACCTTTGATGCGATCGTGTCCAATCCTCCTTACATTCCTCATGAGACCTTTGATTCCCTTCCCCCGGAAGTCCGTGACCATGAACCCCGCCTGGCCCTTGACGGTGGAGAGGGGGGGATGATGTATATACGGAAGATCATCAACGAGGCTCCGGATTACCTGAGCCCTGGCGGATGGCTCCTCGTTGAAATGGACCCGGAACAGACCCGAGAGGCCCTTCGGATGATCGAAGAGGATCCCCGATACGAGGAGGTGATGCGTACGACGGATTACAGCCATCGTTTCCGGGTGGTATGGGCTTCCCGGAGAAGAGAAGATCCTTAGGAGGGGCAGGATAGGTGTCGGATAAGGCCTATTACGATTACAACACTTATCTCCGATCCATCTTCGGGGAACGGGTCCAAAAGATCCCCCTGGACGCAGGGATGGGCTGCCCGAATCGGGACGGGACGATCTCTGAAAAGGGGTGTATATATTGCGATTCCCGGGGATCGGGTACCGGAGCCTGGATCCGCCACGGCCTCTCCATCCCCGAGCAGGTTCGCCGGGGACGGGAGTTCGCCCTGAGAAGGTACGGAGCGAAAAAGTATATCGCCTATTTTCAGTCGTTTACAAACACCTATGCATCTCCGGACCGCCTGCGGGATCTCTATGATCAGGCCCTCGAATTTCCGGGCATGGTGGGTCTTTCCGTGGCGACGCGGGCCGATTGTGTCAACCGGGAGGTCCTTGAACTTCTCCGATCTTACCAGAAAGACTACCTGGTCTGGGTGGAATACGGCCTGCAATCGGCCCACGATGAGACCCTCTTGAGGATCAACAGGGGGCATGACCTGGCCTGCTTCGAACAGGCCCTTGCCCTTACGGCTGAGTTCGGCATACCCGTCTGCGTGCATGTCATTCTCGGTCTGCCGGGGGAAGACAAGGAGATGATGCAGGCAACCGCCCTTTATCTGTCACGGCAGCCCGTCCACGGGGTGAAAATCCATTCCCTTTACGTGGTCAAGGGGACCCCTCTGGCCCAGGCTTACGAGGCCGGGGAATACAGATGCCTGGAGAGGGATGAATACGTTGATCTTGTGGTGGATTTCATTGAGAGGCTCCCGGCCGGCATCGTGATCCAGAGGCTTACCGGAGATCCGATAAAAGCCGAGTTGGTCGCCCCAAAGTGGACCCTGGAAAAATCCATCACCCTCCAGCTTATCAGGGACGCCTTTGTGCGACGCCGCACCCGGCAGGGTCGGTTTTTCAGGTGATCAAAGACTTCGCTGCTTCCCCGTCAAAACCGCTATTTCAGTGCATCAAGGAGGGAATGAAGTCCTTTCGGGTCCCCCACGTTGTGGAGGAGGATGTCTTCCTGGTCAGGGGGAAGGATTTTCTTCACCAGCCCGGAGAGGACATTCTTGGGACCCACTTCAACGAAGGCGTCGATCCCCTCCCTGTGCATCCGGAGGATGATATCGTACCACCGGACCGGGCTTATGAGTTGATTGGCCATGAGGTCTTTGATTTTCCGGGGATCGGTCTCCTCTTCCGCGGTTGCATTGAAAAGAACAGGGCACCTCGGCTCGGAAAAAGAGACATCCTCCATGAAGCTCCGAAAATCCTTTACTGCATTTTCCATCAAGCGGCTGTGCCATGCACCGCTCACCTTCAGAGGAACGGCCCTGGCCTTCCTTTCCTTCGCCAGGACGACGGCGCGGGATACCGGGTCCCGTTCACCTGTGATCACGATCTGCTCAGCCGTATTGTGGTTGGCGATTCCCAGGACCCCCGTGTCCCTGGCCTCATCCACGATCATCCGGACCTCTTCGATGGGCAAGCCTATGATAGCTGCCATGGCCCCCGGATGGGCGAGGGCCTCCCGGTGCATCAACTCTCCCCGCTTCTGAACCAGGGCAAGGGCACCTTCTCGGGAGAGGACCCCGGCCGCCACGAGAGCAGCATACTCCCCCAGGCTGTGTCCAGCCACCACTTCAGGTCGGATTCCGGCTTGCAGGAGAGCGGCAAGGCAGGAAAGGCTCACGGCGGTAACGGCGGGTTGAAGGTTCACGGTGAGGGTCAGTTCTTCCATGGGTCCTTCGAAGCAGAACCTGGAGATCGGTTTCCGGCAAATTTCGTCCGCCTGCTCAAATACTTCCTTGGCCTCCTGAAAGGTCTCGGCCATATGAAGACCCATCCCGACATACTGGGAACCCTGGCCTGGAAAAAGAAATGCGATCTTTCGGGTCACGGGTTGTTTCCTTTCTTTTTATTGAGGGATATCGTTCTAAAAAAAAGAAGATATGCTCAATCATAAGTACTTAGGCGGGCCGGGGACCATCCAAGTAAATTTCCGGCAATTGCACATGAGGTTTCCTTGAAAAGCCCCGCTTCGGCGTCATGTCCCAACCCGGGGGGAATCCCTCGTGGCTCCAAACCTGGAGGTTGCATAAGGGACTGTATCGCCTTCTCCTCGAACATTCATCCCTGCTGGGGATCTCCCATCTTCTTTCGGAAAAGTTGCTCCAGGGCGATATCATAATCCTTGGAACCGGGGGTAAGGGCCTTGTTCCGGGCCAGGTGCTGGAGAATCTCGTTTTCGGTCCTTTCGAATTTCAGATTGATCTGCGTCACCACATTGTTAACCGTCTTGTAGATTTCGATGTCAGTTCCATAGACATCCACCACATTCGGATCGTTAATGACTACTTCCAAAATGTATTGGGTCAGGAAAAGGGAGATGGGGTTGGGACGGGGAATGAGGTTTCGAATAGGGGCCGTGAAATACTTGTAATCAAATTCATTGATCCTCAAATACTTCTTGAGGCCCTGACCCAGAAGCTCCGACAGGGCGCCTGGGTTGCTGGTCTCGACGATCTTTTCCATGAGCAGGGCCTGGGTCAACCTGCTCTGAATCTCCGGCAATTTGAATTTAAAGAACCTGTCCCGCTGAAAGGCCTCCTGTTTCTCTTTTCTCTCAAGACGGTTCAGGAGCTTATCCTGCACCCTCCCACTGTCGAATCTTCTCATAAGCCTTGATGTCCAAAACCAAACAGGGGGTCCTTCAGGTAAAAAAGGGCCCCCTCATTGAAAGAAACATTGGACTCCACCGAAAAAATCACTCCCCTGCGCCGGTGGAGGATGAAGGGTTCTTCGATGGCGAATTGCCGGAACCCTCTTTGGTCTTTGCCGTTGACGATGAGTGGTCCCCGGAGGAACTCTTTTTTCTCGTCTCGCCTCCCTTGTTTTTTGAGGCATAGTCGGTCACATACCATCCCGTCCCCTTCAGGTGAAACGTGCTCTGGGAAATCAGTTTCTTGAGTCTTCCGTTGCACGCTTCACATTTCGTGATGGGTGGATCGGATATCTTCTGAAACACCTCCAATTGAGCGCCGCACTTGGTGCATTCGTATTCATATACCGGCATTTGTAACCTCCTTTAACAGAGCGCTACGTCACAGATTCTATGGTGCCTGTAAGCCTCCAGCACATAATCCAAGCGGGGGAGGGACAAGCCCTTTAACACCCTGAAGGTGGTTTCATGAACAACGCTCTCTTCTTTTTCCCTGCCTTTGACCGGGAAGGTGAATCGCTGGCTGAAATTGCAAAACCGGACGATATGGACCAGTTCGTGCGTGAAAACATAGACCAGGAGGGGCAGCAACGTCAGCCTCTTATCCCTTCGTAACGCCCGCTGTATGATGTGGTCCTGAAGACAGATAAAATAAAAATCGCGCTCCTTGGTCTTCAGTTCATAGTGGCTCAGGGATCGCGATCCCTTCCTGAGCAAGGCAAAGGCATCGGGTGTGATCTCTTCGTCGCGCAAGGACCGGAGGGTCTTGACGTCGTAAGGGTGTCTTTTCCACTGCCCCAGTGAAAACTTGTAGAAATTCGTCACCCGGTCTTCGGCGATCTCGTGGGCCTCATTGACCCATTTCATGTCCTTGCTGTCAAAGGGCGAAAGATCCATCTTCTATGCCCCGACCTTTTGAACCCTTTTTTCACGGACAAGAATTTACGCCAGTGCTCCGTATCTTCTGTCTTCGGCCGAAAAAAATATACTTGGTGGCGGTGACTGGATTCGAACCAGTGACTCTGCGGATATGAGCCGCATGCTCTGACCAACTGAGCTACACCGCCAACGGCCCCTTAATGTATTCAAAACACCCTGTTTGTCAACGAAAAATCGCGGATTGCCAAGGAAACCTCTCTAAAAAAATAATGACGGATTTTACCCTTGTCAACGCCCCATATTCGGATCCCCGGAGGATGGGGAAAAGGTCCTTGACATGAATCGTCGAGAATTGTTAGGCATTCTTTCATACGGTTTTGCGGTCCGTGTACGAATCTTCTGGAGAAAAAAGGTGGAGCTATCATGGAAAAAAGAGGGATCATCACTGCCAGGACCTGCCCCCGTTGCGGTCACCACGAGATCGGCTACACGACAAGGGATGGGAACTTTCATCCTCTGCAACCGGGAATGATGATCGAGGTATTGGATCCCTCCGGAAAACCGGATTCCACTCTCCCTCCGACCCCGGACCCCTATCCCGCCGGCCTGATGAAGGACCCGGGGGGCGATGTCCTTCAGGGTTCCGAACCGATTCCCCCGGGGAAAGATTTTCGATCCTATTCTCCATGGTGCCCAGAGGAGATCAGGGGAGAGGCAAGGCTCCGGAAAAAGTACGGGATCCTGGTTCCATCAGATACCGCTATTGATGAGATCTCGCCTGAAAAATACCGAATGGTCTATCTTGAAAAACTCCGGTATCTCATCGAGAAAGAAATCTTCGTCCCCATTGCTGTTTTGCTCGACCGCTACTTCACCGCCCCCCACCTGGCCTCCGGAACACCGAAACAGATCTCTGAAGCCATGTGGAATGAACTTTCCGAAGTGCAGGAGCCTGTAAACCGAATGAGTGACTGGTTGATCCACGGAGACGAGGAAAGCTTCGTCCGCTTGATCCACCCCCTCTCGAAAGCTGAGCTGGGTAATGAACCGATCGACGACCATGGATTGAAGCTGGAACTGGAGGGCCTGACCCTGGAGGAATTCCTGGAACTACTTTAGCGGAAACCAGGTGACCTTGGGAGATACTAAAAAAGGAGCGGGGAAGTATCCCGCTCCTTTTTTATCAGCTTCTACCCCCCGGATGGGGAGCTAAACAGGATCAGAGGTATTTTTTCACCTCTTCAGTAAGCGGGGGAAGGACCTTGAAAAGATCGTCCACCACACCGTAGTCGGATTTCTGGAAGATGGGTGCATCGGGATCCTTATTGATGGCCACGATCACCTTGGATGTGCTCATACCTGCCAGGTGCTGAATGGCCCCTGAAATGCCGCAGGCGATGTACAGATTGGGCGAGACGACCTTTCCCGTCTGGCCGACCTGGTCCGTATGGTCCCTCCAGCCCGCATCCACAGCCGAGCGGGAAGCGCCGACGGACGCGCCGATCACGGCGGCCAGGTCTTCAAGGACCTTGAAGCCCTCGGGGCCCTTGACTCCCCTGCCACCGGAAACAATCTTGTCGGCTTCGGTGAGATCGATCTTGCCGCTCTCATCCCTGATAACTTCCACCACCTTGGTCTTCAGGGCGGCATCATCAAGGGTGACGGCCGCTTCCTGGATTTCAGCCGACCTGGATGAATCGGGCTCGTTAACGGCCATGACATTGGGCCTGGCGGTGGCCATCTGTGGGTAACCGTCCTTGAAGGTTACCTTGGCATAGGCCTTTCCGGCATAGATGGGTCGTACGGCGACCAGGTTGCCGTCTTCGATGGAAAATGCGGTGCAATCCTGTGCCATACCCACACCGAGACGTGCGGAGAGCCGACCTGCAAGATCCTTACCCTGTACCGAGGCTCCCATGATCAACACGGCCGGATCGTTGGCCTTGACCACTTCGGCCAGAACCGCCGTATAGGCATCCGTGGTATAGGGGTCCAGACGCGGATCCTCAGCCACAATGACCTTGTCGGCTCCGTATTGACCGAGTTCCCCTGCCTTGTCCTTTACATTGGCACCCAAAAGGACGGCAATCACCTCCTGTCCCAGGGCGTCCGCGAGCCGTCTTGCTTCGCTCACTACTTCATATGATATTTTACGGAGTTCTCCGTCTCTTTGTTCAGCTATCGCCATTACTCCTTGTGCCATTTTTCCGTCTCCTTGTATCACTTGAAATAAAGGTTGGAATTCCCGAGTTTACTGGGTCTTAAAACCTCTCTCGACCAGGAAAACCCACGGCTCTCTTAGATGACCTTGGCCTCCTCGTGAAGCAACTTTGCCAGTTCCGCCGCCTTGGCCTCCGGTGAATCGCCGTCAATGATCTTGCCGGCCTGTCTGGCCGGGGGAGGAGTCAGCTCAAGGATCTGTAGTTTCCTGGCTCCCTCGCCGAATTCAGAGGCATCCAGGCCGAGGTCCGCAAGGGTTTTCTCCTCAAGAGGTTTCTTCTTGGCTTTCATGATCCCGGGCAGGGAAGCATATCTGGGCTCATTCAGACCTTTCTGGGCGGTAATAAGGGCCGGGAGGGATGACTCGATGACCAGGGTCTGTCCTTCTACGGGCCTTTGCACCTTGACGCTCTTTCCGTCTTCGGCCACCTCCACCTTCGTAATGATGGAAAACTGGGGAATATCCAGGAATTCGGCCAGGGCGGCGCCCACCAATCCGTTGTCCTCATCCACGCCCCGCTGGCCCGTAAAGATGATGTCAAACTCAAGCCCCTTGATGGCGGCCGCAAGGGCCTTGGCCGTGGCGATGGAATCGCTCCCCTCAAGGGCGGGATCGCTGATCAGTACGGCCTTGTCGGCCCCCATGGCCAGCGCGGTACGAAGGGATTCCGTTACCCTCTTGGGGCCCAATCCGATCACCGTGACTTCCCCTCCGAATTTTTCTTTGATTTTCAAAGCTTCTTCGACGCCGAATTCATCATAGGGGTTCATCACCCACTTGATATCGCTTTGGTCAATGCTTTTTCCATCCGAAGCGATCTTGATCTGGGTCTCCGTATCCGGAACTTGTTTTATACATACGATGATGTTCACTTTCGTCTCCTTTCCTTCCTGTTGGGTTTATGGATTGACCCTTCCAACGCTGTCTGGCGAGGGTACCCGCCCCGAAAAGAGGCAGGCCTGAAAACCGTTAAAAATCCAGCGGCGAAGGCATATCACATTTTTCCACTGTTGGCAATACCCAAAATCCGGAATGCCTGTGGTTCCTCCACCACCCACCTCTCACCACAGACGCCCGGAACGATCCCGTCCCATGCCCCACACTTCATTAAAGGGACCCTCTTTACCCGGCCCTTCAATGGAGCTTTACTTTGCCCTCCTCCTTGTTATAAATAGTGTCCATCCATAAATGGCCCTTTTCCCCAATCTCTGCGTCAGGCTCAGATTTTAATCCTCGAAATACTTCAATGTATTCCTGCGGTTAAAATCTTCGCCTTCCTTGACCTTTTTTCCCTTGAGAGGAACACCTGTTTATGCGCGGCCTCGTTACGGCCCTCCGAACCCTGACGGTAATACCCGTACCGGGGAAGGAGGGCGAGCATCTCTCCGATTCCCTGCCTTGGTTTCCGGTTGCAGGCTTGGCTCTGGGCGCCCTTTTTTATCTTCTCGCCCGCCTTTGGCTGGAGATATTGGGTGATTCCTGGTCCTCCGGAGGCGGTGCGCTCATCCTGTTTGAAACCATAATCCTTACAAGGGGACTCCACCTCGACGGACTGGCGGATTGGGCCGACGCCCTGGGCATCCGTAAAGGAAGAAAGCAAAGACTCGCCGTCATGAAAGATCCCCATCTGGGAAGCTTCGGGGTCCTGGCCCTCATCAGTCTTCTTCTCTTGAAATGGGCCGCTCTTTCGAGGTTGCTTGCCTCAGGGTCGATCCTCTGGCTGTTGGCGATCGGAACCGTTTCAAGGGGCATGATGGTCGAGTTGATCACCACCCTTCCCTATGCGCGTTCGGGGGAAGGCACGGCTCGTCCCTTCCTGGAGGGTGCGCGCCCCAAGCACAGGTTCCTGGCCTTCTCTATCACCCTTGCCCTTTGCCTGTGGCCGGGTCCGGTGGGTTTGGTGCTCTTCGGAGCGGGATGGATCGTCACCCACATCATGAGATACTTCTATAAAAAGGGATTCGGGGGAATCACGGGAGATCTACTTGGTGCCAACTGCGAAATCGTTGAGACGGTCCTCCTTTTCCTTTGCGCATTGCCCGGGGAACGACTGCTTCCCGTGACAGGCTGGAGTTGGCTGCAATGATGGAAACGATAAAACCCCACAAGCATGGGGGGCTGGAAGGTCTCTGCCTGGAGAACCCGGTGCTTGATTTCAGCGTAAACCTCAACCCCTTGGGGCCGCCGGAGATCATCCGCCGATGCTGGAAGGAATTGATCCACGGCATTGAGGGTTACCCGAGCCTGGAAGGCCGGGGAGTGAACGACTACTTCGAGAAGAAGTTCCAGCTCGATCCCGAAGGCGTTCTGGCCGGGAACGGCTCGACGGAGATAATCTACCTCACCGCCCGCGTCCTGGGCGTCAAGCGGACCCTGGTTGTCGTGCCCTCCTATTACGACTACCAGCGGGCATCCCTCCTGGCGGGAACCCGGGTCCACCTGTTTCCGCTCCGGGCCGATGAGCATTTCTCCCCGGACCCGGAGGCCCTTTCCGCGGCCCTCCAAGAAGCCGACGCCCTTTGGTTGGGGCACCCGAACAATCCCACGGGGAGTCTTTTCCCTGAAAATCTGCTCCATGAGCTTGCCGGGGCCTACCCGGAAAAGTGGATCATCGTGGACGAGGCCTTCATGCCCTTTGCGGAGAACGGGAAGGTTCGGAGCCTGATTCGGGGACACCTGGAGAAAAACATCCTGGTGATCCAGTCCCTCACGAAATTTTACGCCCTCGCCGGGTTGCGTCTCGGGGCGATCGTGGCCCACCCTGAGGTCATCTCCCGCCTGAGGGCGGCCAAGGAACCCTGGACCGTGAACGGCCTTGCGGAGCGAATCGCCCCCTTGCTCCTCCGATGCCCGAAGTACGAGGAAAGGACCCGTGTCCTCGTAGGCAGGGAGCGCCGCCGCCTCTTGAGGCACCTTTCCTCCCTGCCCGGCCTTGAGGTTTATCCTTCCGCTGCAAATTACCTCCTGTGCCGGTGGAAAAGTACCCCGGGATTCGAGGACCTGCTCAAGCACCTCCTTGAGCGGGGAATCTACGTGCGGGATTGCAGGAACTTCACCGGGCTCGAAGACCGATACTTCCGTATCGCAGTCCGCCAACCAGGGGACAACGACCGACTGATCTCCGCCCTTTCTTCCTTCCCCGGGATGGAAAATGGCTGAAACGATCGCGGTTCTTTTCTCGGCCTACCTGCTGGATCTTGTTATCGGAGATCCCGTGTATTCCGCTCATCCCATTCGGCTCCTGGGATACGGTATTTCACGCATGGAACGGGTATTGCGGGGTCTCGGTTTGGGGGGAAGGGGGGGAGGGATTCTGCTCGCAGGAATTATGGGGATCTTCTTTCCCGGAGCCTGTATCGGTCTCGAAAGACTTTTCTCTTGCCTCGACCCATGGATCGGTGCCCTGTTTAAGGTATACCTCTGTTATTCATTCCTGGCCCTGGGCGACCTATTCCGCCATGTCAGGCCGGTTATCGGTCACCTTTCCCTGGATCACCTTCTTCTTGCCAGAAAGCAAATCAGTCTCGTGGTAGGGCGGGAGGTGGACCGGCTGGACAAGTTCGCCGTCGCGCGGGCGGCCGTGGAAACGCTGGCCGAAAATTTCGTGGACGGGTTCCTTTCCCCACTGTTCTGGTACCTGGCAGGAGCCCACATTTCCCTTCTCACCCGCACCCCTCCCTGCACGACCGCCCTTTTTTTCATGGCCTTGTTCAAGACGGCCAGCACGCTGGATTCCATGGTCGGGTACCGGAATGAACGTTACCGGCATTTCGGATGGGCCGGGGCAAAGTTGGACGATGCCATGAATTTCCTGCCCGCCAGGATCTCCCTGGGTCTGCTCTTTGCGGGTGCGGTGTTTTCGGGAGCGCGACCTGTCAAGGGATTGAAAACAGCCCTTCGAGACCGGTTGAAGCATGATTCTCCCAATTCCGCCCACGCGGAAAGTTTCCTGGCCGGAGCCCTGGAGATCCGCCTGGGCGGCCCAACCCGGTACCCGGGAGGTGTCAAAAACCGGCCTTGGCTGGGAACCGGGACGGAAAAGGTCCAACCCGCTCATATAAAAAAGACATTGACCCTCCTGACCTTTTCCGCCTGGATATCCATTTGTATCGGCATGGTTCCTTTTCTCTTGGTGTATTGAAGTAGCCACTCCCTGGGGAGGCAAGTGAATCCCACCGTTGTCGGGATCTCTTCCTGAGCAGCGGTTTTTCAGCCCCGGGGCGTGATGTTTATTCCCCCGGCTCACTCCGAGACCTTTGAAAAACGTTCAATTTTGTTCAAGGTCAAGGAAGGCGAAAATTTTAACCGCAGGAATACATTGAGGTATTTTGAGGATTAAAATTTGAGCCTGACGTAGAGATTGGGCAAAAGGGGACGTTTTTCAAAGGTCTCACTCCCTCTCTCACAAGCAAGATAGAACCCGGGTGAAAATCATAGTCCCCAACGGCGGAGGGTCTCCAACATCCGTTGCCTATGGGTTCCGGGCCAGAAATAACGGCCGCAGGATGGACAATGGCGGAGATCGTCCGTGTATGTATGGAATACATATTCCGGAACACTTGCGCTGGCCGCCTCGGGATCGGCCCGCTCCAAAGGCGCGTTACAGGCCAGGCACCGGGTGAACCTACTCGAAGGGGCCAGAGCAAGCAAACCCGACGCCTTCATCTCCCTGAGCTGTTCTCCCACGTGATTTGACCTGATCAGGAAAGCGCCGGGGAACCTTTCCAAGATCACCAAACGCCGGGAAAGAAGAGTCCTCCCCTCTCGGATGCATTCCAAGGATAGCTTCTCTTCAAGACGGCCGTAACGGGTATCGTAGCCCAGGACCCGCAGCCACTTGGCCAGCTTTCCCAGCATGACGTCCGCCACAAACCGTGGTGCTTCAGTCTGCATCGATCCCACCTCTCTCCCTCCAAATCCGTTGACGGGGATCCCGGATTCCTATAGATTACTTCTTCCTAAACTGAGGGTTTCAAAATTTTGATGATTTGAAAAAGATACATATGGCATGCTCTTGACTTTACAGGTTGAGACCTTTGAAAAACGTTCAATTTTTGTTGGTTCCTCGACGTTTTGTGTGGATTTGATCCTTCTATAATCAAATCCACACAAAACGTCGAGGAACCCTTCAAGAAAACCGGGGGAGTTAAGCGATCCAATGGACAAGATACTCATAGAGGGAGGGATCTCCCTCCACGGAACCGTACGGGTCAGCGGCGCGAAGAACGCGGCCCTCCCCGTCATCGCCGCCTGTATCCTGAGCGGCGGATGGCATCGGCTTCTCAACATCCCCCGGCTGAGGGATATCAACACGATCAAACGGATTATGGCGGAGATGGGGGTCGAGTTCAAGGAAGAAGACGGCGCCCTTTGCGTGAATACCGACAACATCCGGGAATGCGAGGCCTCTTACGACCTGGTGAAAACCATGAGGGCGTCGATCCTCTTGCTCGGCCCGCTCCTGGCCCGCCTGGGAAGGGCGAGAATATCCATGCCGGGGGGCTGCGCCATAGGGGCCCGGCCTGTAAACCTCCATCTAAAGGCCCTGGAGGCCATGGGTGTAGAAATGTTCCTGGAGCACGGGTACATCAACGCCAGGGTGGAGAAGCTCAAGGGGGCCAATATCCTCTTCGACATTCCCACCGTTACCGGGACCGAGAACATCATGATGGCCGCAGTCAAGGCAGAGGGGGAAAGCGTGTTGGAAAACGCCGCCAGGGAACCCGAGGTGCAGGACCTGGCCGATATGTTGCGGCGAATGGGTGCCCGGATCCAAGGAGACGGAACCGACACCATCGTAATCCAGGGCGTGAAGGAATTGAAGCCGGTTGACAGCCACAGGATTATTCCGGACCGGATCGAGGCCGGCACCTTCATGATCGCCTCGGCATTGACGAAGGGGGATATCCTTATTGAAGGATGCCGCCAAGAACACCTGATGGCCGTCATGGAAAAACTTAGGGCGGTCGGAGCCGAAATCGAGGTTTTGAAAGAGGGGCTGCGGGTCAAGGGGCCCGAAACCATCGAGAGCGTGGATATCCGAACCATGCCCTTCCCCGGTTATCCGACTGATCTTCAGGCCCAGTTCATGGCCCTCATGTGCGTGGCCCGGGGATCCAGCATAATCAAGGAGACCATTTTCGAAAACAGGTTCATCCATGTGAGCGAATTGCGAAGGATGGGGGGGGACATTGAAATCAACGGCAACCAGGCCCTTGTAAGGGGCAGGAACCATCTTCTCGCAGCCCCTGTGATGGCGACCGATTTGCGGGCGAGTGCATCCCTTGTGCTGGCTGGTCTGGTTGCAAGGGGAGGGCGAACCGAGATCAACAGGATATACCATCTGGACCGGGGCTACGAGGCCCTGGAAAAGAAGTTCCAGAATCTAGGTGCCAGGATTTGGCGAGTAAGGGCCTGATATGGCTCGACGTCCCCTGGTTCCGCTGCTGGCGGCCTTCCTCGGAGGAATTCTCACCGCCCACTCATTCCCCGCCAAAGGCGATTTCACCACCCTTGCTGCAGCGGGGATCTTTACCATAACCCTGGCAGGCCTTCTCTTTCTGCGCTCTTCCCTGAAATTTCCCGCCTTCCTCGTGCTCTTCTATCTCGCGGGCATGATCCTGGATCTCCAACAGCACCGGGAATCCGTGCTTGCCGGCTTTGCGAAAGGCCGTCCAAGGATCATACTGGAAGGCGTCGTCCTGGAACCTCCCAGGTGCGATGATAAAACATCGAAATTCCCCCTAATGGTCGAGCAGATTATTTTCCCCCGGACCACTCCGCTGACCCTCCATGAAAAGGTTCTCGTCACCATTTACCGGGACCCTCCCGGCCTGGCCCCGGGGGACAGGATACGCTTTCCCGCCGGCCTGAGATCTTTCAGAAATTTCAACAACCCGGGCGGATTCGATTATGTATCCTATATGGAAAATCGGGGTTTTGCCTGCAGCGCCTCGGTGAGCAACGGCCGATTCGTAGTCCCGATGGGCCGGGGATCGCTCGGATTCGTCGGGGACGTGGCCGAGTGGGCCCGAAGACCCCTCCGGGAATTTTTCCGGGCACACCTTCTCGAAGAACAACAAGTCCTTTTTCGGGCCCTCATCCTTGGGGAGCGTCAAGATCTTACCGCCGAGGTGCGGGAACCGTTCATTCGATCCGGCCTCGGACATGTCCTGGCGGTTTCCGGTCTCCATATCGGGCTGATCGCCTGGCTGTTTTTCAAGTTGACCATACGGGTTCTCTCTTTTTCCTATCGTCTCACCCTGAAATGGGATCTGCGCAGGGCCGCCGCCCTCATGACAGCGCTGCCTGTCATCCTGTACGGGGGCCTGGCCGGCTTCCAGGTCTCGGCCCAAAGGGCCATGATCATGGTCCTGGCCTATCTTTTTTCCCTGGTCATAAAGAGAGAAAAAGAGGTCTGGTCCACCTTGGCCCTGGCGGCTATGGTAGTCCTGGCCATCAATCCTCACGCCCTTTTCAGCATCTCTTTCCAGTTCTCCTTCGGGGCCGTCGTCGGTATCCTATGGCTGGGCCCCCGCCTCCATGAACGGCTGAACCCGTTCCAAGTGTCGGAAGGCAAGTCCCCGAAGATCCGGTCCTTTTTCGCCTCCATCTCTTTGCATTTCATCGGATTGACCGCCGTATCGATCGCCGCGACCCTTTTCCTGGCTCCCCTCACGGTTTTCTATTTTCACCGGATCTCTCTTGTGGCGATCCCCGCGAATCTTACGGTGGTCCCTCTCCTGGGATTCTGGATCCTCCCCTCGGGCCTTCTGGCCGCTCTGTTTTTCCCCTTTCTGCCCTCCGTCTCCATCCTGTTCCTTGCACTCGCCTCCCGGGGAATAGATTGGGCAATGAGGATCACGGAATTCTGGGCACGATTTTCCTGGGCCGATCTTTGGGTCATCACCCCGAACCTCTTCGAATTGGCCGTCCTCTATGGCTTTCTGTTCTGCCTCTTTTCCATAAAAGGCCGGAAATGGGCAAAGGTAAGTCTTGTGGCCCTTGGGCTCCTCCTCGTGGCGGACGCTGGTTACTGGATCCACCGGACCCGTTTCAACCCGGACCTGAAGATCACCTTCCTTGACGTCGGGCAGGGAAACGCCGCCCTGATCCAGTTTCCGGGAAAGGAAAGAATGCTCATCGACGGCGGTGGTTTTCCCAGGAGCTCTTTCAACATAGGGAAAATGGTCCTGGCGCCTTTCCTGCTCCGCTCCAAGATCCGCCGGATCGATTACCTCGTTCTGAGTCATCCTCAATCGGATCACATGAACGGTTTGCGCTTCATAGCCTCTCATTTCCACCCGCGGGAATTCTGGTACAACGGGGACCGGGTGAAAACCCCGTCCTTCGCCGAACTGATGGAAATCATCAGCAAAAGGAGAATCCCTATAAGACTGCCCTCGGATCTCACAAGCCCCAGAAACATCTCCGGGGTACGGACAGAAATCCTCCACCCCGAACCCGAAGGCCAACAGAACCAAGCGTCCTTCCCCCCTTCGAGGGATCTGAACAACCGGTCCCTGGTCGTAAAACTGTCCTACGAAGGAATCTCCTGCCTGTTTCCAGGAGACATTGAGGAGGAGGGCGAGAAGGTGCTGGTTTCCCGCCGGGGATCCCGCCTTCGAAGCGATATTCTTCTCGTGCCCCACCACGGAAGCAGGGCTTCTTGCACCGATGGATTTCTCAGGGAGGTAAATCCCAGGGTCTGCGTCATTTCTTGTGGAAGCGGCAATTTTTTTGGTTTTCCACACCCCGAACTCCTCCGGAGACTGATGAGGGCGGGTTGCCGTATACTGCGAACCGACTGCTCCGGGGCCATCGTCCTTGAGACGGCCGGCGGCAGGATTCAGGCAATGCTTCAGAAGGGTATGGATGAGAAATGACAGGCAGCGCTTCGCAGGGGGAAGGGAAGAGGTGTGATCACCTCTCGGGGGGCGGGCCACCCCCTTTCAAGCATTGAAGGTAATCAGTATAATCCTCCGGGGTGTCGATATCCAGATCCCGGTAATCAGCTCCCACCTCTACCAAGCAAATCCGGCCGGCGGACTTCCTGAAGAGTTCCCGGGCCCCCCGGTCTCCCGTGAGTCGGTGGAGTTCGGGAAAAAACCTTCGACCGATGATCACGGGATGGGACCACCTCTCACCGATGCGGACGGCCCCCAGGGATCTGGGGGAGGCGGAGTAGCCTTGGAGGAGCTTGTTGATGACACCTGCGGTGATATAAGGCATGTCCGCCAGGAGGATCATGACGTGGTCGGCCGTCTTTTCCGCCCTCTCTAAACCCGCCCGGATGGAGCTGCTGAGCCCCTCCCGCCAGCAAGGATTCTCAACGACCGTGATTTTGGGATGGTTCAAATCAGTGACCAGGCTTTTCTGAATGAGCCGGGCACGGTCCCCCAGTACCAGGAAAACGGAATGAAGATCCGAGAGGAGAGCCTCCCGCAACATTCGATCAAGCAGGAAGTCCCCTTCAACGGGGAGCAATTGTTTGGGGTCTCCCATCCGACGGGAGCCCCCTGCAGCGAGGAGAAGACCTGCAACCTTTTTCAACGGCCCGCTTCCTCACGCCCCCGCCCGAGACCCCCGGCAAAGACCCTGAGATTGGTTTCCTTGAACCTATCGGGACTGATTCTTTCCACCGTTTGCCGTAATTCCTCTTCGCTTAAGGGATCTTCTTCGTAAGCCGCGAAATATCCCAGAAGGGCCAGGTTGGTGGATAGGGGGGCATTGCATTCCCCGGCGATGGCCGTGGCCGGAACTGCCCGGAAAAGGATTCCCTGCCTCTCCAGGTAATCCGTGACCTCTTTCCTGAGCCCTTTGCGGGGATCCGCATTGATATAGAGCCGGGCACCCGGCGAGAGAAAAGGAAGGTTGCGGTAACCCTCGATCTCGTCAAGGGCCAAAACGAAGTGGGCGGATCCGGTCCGGACCAGCGAACCTTTCACGTCCCCCAGCCTGAGGTGGGAAACGACGGATCCCCCCCGTTGAGCCATTCCATGGGTCTCGGCCCCCATGACCTTCAACCCCTTATGTAGTGCGCACTCCGCAAGCACCTTGGTCATGAAAAGGATGCCCTGGCCGCCCAAACCGCACAATACAAAATTTGTTCTATCCATTACTGCTCCTTGACCTCCACGATAGCCCCCTTGGGGCAGACATCGAGACACACACCGCATCCGGAACACAACTGATAGTTGATACTGGCGCGTCCCAGTTCCTCGTCGTGAAAAATGGCCGGGCACTCGAATCGCTCGATGCAAAGGTTGCATTCCACGCAATCCTCCGTGATCGCAACCTTCTTCGGCTCAGGGATCGCTTCTCCCCTGTAAGCGATAAGACAGGGATGCCTCGCAATGATGACCGCGATTCCCCCTTCGGGTTCCCGGATATAATCGGCCGCCTTTTTCAGGGTTTCCGTCGTGTGCTCCAGATCATAGGGATCCACCACCTGGATGAAATCCACGCCGCACCCGGCAACCACCCTCTCAAGGGGGATGGTTTTCCCTTCACTCCCATCCGCGCGGATTCCCAGGGCGGGAGTGGGCTGCATCCCTGTCATGGCGGTCGTTAGATTGTCGAGGATGACGAGGATGAAGCGGGCCCCGTTATAAACGGCGTTGAGCAAACCCGCTGTCCCGGAATGGAAAAAGGTGGAGTCCCCTATGGTGGCGACGATCGGTTGATCCACCTTGTCCTGGTTAAAGGCCTGGTAAAATCCTGACGCCATGGTAATGGCGGCACCCATATCCAGGCATGTGTCAACGGCGCCCAGGTTGAGACCCAGAGTGTAGCATCCGATGTCAGAGGTGAAGATGGCCTTGGGCCTGGTTTTCCTAATCGCGAAAAAGGAGGCCCGGTGGGGACATCCGGGGCATAGGGTGGGTCTTCGACCGGGAAGATCGAGGTTCTCCACGAGCTTGAGGGGTTCCGGGTCACCTCCGGCTTGAAGGAGAGGAAGCCCCGACTCTTCCAGGGCCCGGTTCAGGACCCCATGAACCACCTGAGGCACCAGTTCCCCCTCAAGGGGAACATGGCCCGAAAGGCGGCCCCAGACCTTCTCCCGATTTCCAATAAGGTATTCGATGAGGGTGTCGGTCTCCTCGATCACGATGACCCTGTCGCATGCCTCGAGGAAAGGGGTGACCAGGCCTTCCGGGAAAGGATAAGGAGCTCCAAGTTTGAGCACCGGGATATCCGGACGCCCTTCTTCATCCAATAGATCCCGTACAACGGCATAGGGCACCCCACCCGTGATAATTCCCAAGGGGTAATGCCGGCCCTCTTCCAGGGTATGAAAATTGACCTCCGAAAGGGTCTCGAACCGCTTCCCTATCTCCGCCAACTTCCCGTTCAACTCCGCGTGGAGCCGAAGTCGAAATTTGGGAGTGGCGGCCCACCTTGAAGGATCCTTTTCGAAATTCGCCTTCCGGTCGTTGTTTTCCAGGACCCCGTAAGTGATATCCTGCCTGGCGTGACAGACCCGTATGGCGGGCCGCAGGATCACCGGGACCCGATACTCCTCGGACAGGGCCAGGCCCAGTCCGACCATCTCCCGGGCTTCCTGGGGATTCGATGGATCCAGGACCGGCACCTTGGCAAAGCGGGCCATGAACCGGGTGTCCTGTTCCGTCTGGGAGGAATGGGGTCCGGGATCGTCGCAGGAAATAATGAGGAGTCCCCCCACGGTGCCCTGGTAAGCCGCGCTCATCAAGGAATCGGCGGCCACGTTCAATCCCACCTGTTTCATGCAGCAAGCAGCCCGCTTTCCCGCGATGGAGGCTGCAAAGGCATTGTCCAGGGCCACTTTTTCGTTGGTGGACCATTCCACGTAAGTATTGAGGTCGAATTTTTTGACCAGCCTGACAACCTCAGGAAGGATCTCCGAACTGGGGGTTCCAGGGTAGGATGTCACGATCTGACAGCCGGATTCCACCAGTCCCAGGGCGATCGCGCCATTTCCTAAAAATATTTCACGGTTCATAAGTTTTCTTCCCTTCTCCTCTTGGCCTCCTGGATCAATTCCACCAGGGAAAGCAGCTTCGCGTTCTTGGGTCTTTGAAAGGCCTTCTCCCACTGTTCGGGGCTCAGTTTTTCCTGGAAATATGCCTCCACAGCAAAATGGGGAAACCAGCAATCCAGGCTTTTGAAACATGGCAGCCCCTTGTTCTCGGAACGGCAGTAGGAGAAGGAGATCTGGTGTCCGAGCCGCGGACAACGGATCATGGTCTCTTCGCCGGGGGGGGTTTTTGAACTATTCATGTTCCGCCTCACCTTGTACCTGGTGCCCATCCATAAATGGCCAATTTCCGCAATCTCTGCGTCAGGCTCAAATTTTAATCCTCGAAATACTTCAATGTATTCCTGCGGTTAAAATTTTCGCCTTCCTTGACCTTGCACAAAAAATTTTCGCCTTCCTTGACCTTGCACAAATTTTCTCATTTATGGATGGACACTACCTGGTAAAATCGGGGGGAGATTATCCTAAATCAAGGTTGGAATCAAGGGAAAAATGCCCGCAGACCGGGCAGTTACCCGGTCTGCAGTGTATCTGGAAAAAACAATGGGAGGAGATCAAATACCCGAGGGCTTGAACTGACGGGGTTTGGGCAAAGGCTCGATGTCGTTCAGGGCCCTGTGAACCTCCTCTTCCGGGAGGGCGTGATCTGCAAGCTTTCCATGGAGGTAAGCCTCGTAAGCGGCCATGTCCACCAGTCCGTGTCCACTCCAGTTGAACAGGATGACCTTCTCCTTTCCCTCCTCTTTTGCCTTGAGGGCCTCACGGATAACCACCGCCACGGCGTGGTCCGTTTCAGGAGCGCTGATGAACCCTTCAGTCCTGGCCATGGTGATACCTGCCTGGAAGGTCTCCAGTTGGGGAACGGCCACAGGCCGGATCAGACCGTCCAGAATGAGCTGGCTGACGATGGGAGCCATCCCATGATACCTCAGGCCTCCCGCATGGATCGGCTCGGGGACAAAGGTATGACCCAGGGTGTGCATGGGGAGCAGGGGGGTCATCTGAACCGTGTCGCCGAAATCATAGGCAAAGGGTCCCTTGGTCATGGTGGGGCAGGAGGTCGGTTCCACGGCGATGATATCGATATCCTTCCCGTTGATCTTGTCCCTTACAAAGGGGAAACTCAATCCCGCAAAATTGCTTCCTCCTCCTGCACATCCGATAATCACGTCCGGGTATTCCCCTATGAGCGCCATCTGCTTCAAGCATTCCTGGCCGTTGATAGTCTGATGCAGCATCACGTGGTTCAACACGCTCCCAAGTGAATATTTCGTCGACTCATCCATAACCGCCGCCTCTACGGCCTCGCTTATGGCGATTCCGAGGCTTCCCGGGGATTCGGGGTCTTCCTCCAGGATCTTCTGTCCCGCCTTGGTCTCAGGGCTGGGGCTGGGAACACAGTTGGCCCCCCAGGTCTCCATCATGACCCGCCGGTATGGTTTCTGATTGTAACTGATCTTGACCATGAAGACCTTGCATTCCAGGCCGAAAAAGACGCAGGCCATGGCAAGGGCGCTTCCCCACTGCCCGGCGCCCGTCTCTGTCGTGATCCTCTTGGTCCCCGAGATCTTGTTGTAGTAAGCCTGGGGGACTGAGGTATTGGGTTTGTGGCTTCCGGCCGGGCTTACTCCTTCGTTCTTGAAATAGATCCTGGCAGGTGTCCCAAGGAACTTTTCAAGGTTCCGGGCCCTGTATAGGGGCGTGGGGCGCCATATCAGGTATTTTTCCAGCACCTCTTCGGGAATATCGATATAGGACGACTGGCTGACCTCCTGTTCAATCAAGGGCATGGGGAAAATAGGGGCCAGATCGTCGGGTCCCAGGGGTTGCCCAGTGCCGGGGTGAAGAGGGGGTTCGAGGGGGGTAGGCATATCCGGAAGGATATTGTACCACTGCCGGGGCAATTCCGATTCTGGTAAAAACACCTTTTTCGTTTCCATGGCTCCTCCTTTCAGAAAGGGTTTCCGGGATGGCCCACGGAGAAAAACCCCAGAGGGCTCGCCTTATGGCCAAAGCCGTCCCTGATGGAACGAAATACCACGCTACCGGGCGGACAAATTTTAATCCTTGAAGTCCTTAAAACTCCTATAGAATTTATCGCTTCAAGCAGGATCTGACATGTTCTCCTCGCTACATTCCCGCCAGAAAGCCGGCGGGCAGGCGCTCCGCCATCCATGGCTCCGCTCCCGCCAGACAGCGGCGGACAGGCACTGCGGATTTCGTCCCTTCATCTATCCTGACTCAGGGCCGAAATACGCCCGCTCCGGAGAAAATGTCAGCCCCTGCTTTCCGCTGCCTCCGGGAAATCTGAACCCTCGAAATACTTCAATGTATGGTGCCTCTGCCGCTTGGTATCCCAAAACGGGGCGTAGGCCTTACGGGCCGGAGGCTTGATCTTGAACAAAATAGAACGTTTTTCAAAGGTTTCGACACCCTGAATCCTGAAAGTGACGAGGATCTTCTGGAGGACGAGAGGAAGATGTCACCAAGGGGTGAAGGAGCTGGAGCGGGGGAATTGGAGGCCTGAAATGTATCAATTTATTCAATAGTTATTGTATATGGGAGAGTGTGTCAAGCCCTTTGGTCGGCATCGGGCGTTTACCGCGGCAGGAGAGCCCTTCTCTCTCCCCGAAACCCGCACCGCCGGTCTGCTGGTGCGGATTCGGGGAGTAAAGGGGGGGGTTCTGAAATCACATCCTCTTTACGGTATGAATGGACAGAGACGAGGCCTTGAAATAATCCTTGGAAAACCGGGCGACCTCATCAGGCTCGTAGGGCTTGCAACTGAAAATGTCGATATAGGCCGCATTGGTGAGGTTGGCGAAATGACCTGAAATCAGTGAGGTTTCGATGAGTTGGACCATGGAATATCCCTGGACCCGTTCATCTTTTCCAAAATGAACCACCTGGCATTCCCCGAATCGTTTCATCTCGATCAGGTCGCACAGCTCAATAACGTAGTTTCGGATCTTTTCGGCATCTCGAATGGTATCAGGGTCACAATCGTAGAGGTCAAGACTCGTCAACAGACCCCAGGGAGCCGTTTCCTTATTGAGTGCTAGTTGTGTCCTCATGGCTCTCTCCCTCCATATCGCCGAAAACTTAATCGCCCTTGAGTCCCGGGGGCGGTACATGCCCAGGCCCCACGGGCAAAATACGATAATCTAGGGTTTTTTTAGGGTTTGTCAACGGAAATCGGATGAAAAATTCACACCGTCTGGTTTGGTGGAAAGGAAACTCCTTTCCCGTCCTTTGCGATATTGAAAATCCGCGAGGAAACGACCTCTTTCAATGACACGCCTCCTCCCAAATCCCGGGTAAGCGAATCGATCCGGGCTCAGTGATCTACATCGATTCCTTCTTCCATTTTTATCTTCTGAAGCACACCTGTGATGATTTCTTTCAATCCGGTGTCCTTTGGGACTCTTTCATGGAGCATTCTCAGGAGGACCAATCCCTTGTGATTGAGACCGTAAGAAAGATAAAGGGCGGCCTTTAAGAAAATACGGTCTTTTTCATCCAGGGGATCCATCCGATCAAGCCTCTTCAGCTCCATATCAAGGGCCTGGGCCGTCCTTTCCCCCGCAATGGCGAACCAAGAAAACCTCGAGGATATGACCCGGTTCTCGTCTCGTAAAAAACCCTTTACCTTCCAATAGTACCGGGTTTCGGGAAGGAGAGGAGGAAATCCGGGCGGAAGCCCTTTCTCTCCATCACCCTCCTTGACCGAAGGGGTGAAGACATGTTGAAAGGGGGGAGAAGGGGATCGTATGGAAACCTCGACATCTTCCAAACCAACCGGGCCTTTCCATTCAAACCGAAGCTCCCCTGGCAACAAATTGGAATCACAGGGGTACAGCAGAAAAATTTTACCGGCATCCGCTTCCGCAGCTCGCGAAATCGATCGCGATCCCCGTGAAGTCATCTCCCTGACCGTATCCATGAGGGCGGTAACCATCCCATCCACCCCTCCCGCTTCCTCTCCCTCGGGAACTATCACCTGACGGCCGGCGTCTACCGGCAGCACGGTGCCATCCGATAGAAGAATCGTGGCCCTTCCGCCCTGGCTCGCAACGATCATTCCCGATTGCAGCCTGGTACCGGTCCTTGCCGGAACCGGCATCCCATGCCGAATCACATCCACCCGGCCATCCACCGGGAGAAGAAGGGCGGGGTTTGAATAAACAGGGCTGGAGGCCAATATCACGAATAAAAAGCACGGCCAGAAAAACGGCGAACAGATCCTTGAGATTCCCATGACTCCACTCTCCATTAAAGTATCGCACGGACCGAAAAAAGACTCGGGTCCCGATCTTTTTCCCATCCTAGTATGGCAATATTCCAGGAATCAATATCTTTTCAGTGAAGGGCTATGGAAGGGCGGAAACCTGTGCGGGATGGAAGGGGCCTATTTCTGCCTGCTTATCGGGTCAAAAACTGATTGAAAATATACCGTTCGTAAAGGGAACAAAGGTAATGGGCCTTACCCTTGCTCATCCCCATGTCACGAAGGCGGCAATAAATGTGCAATGGATTCAGATAATGCTTGAATGCAGCTCTCATGAAACGTGAGCCTCAGTATCCACTCGTTTTTTCGTAATCCAGATCCCGGTCGCCGGCCGGACTAGAGGGCACGGATTTTGATGTTTCCCGTCCGAATGCCGGATAAATAAAGCAAGGGGAATGCCAGAGGGGCCCCAAAAATCCTCTTTTGATTCCAGCATGTTGAAAGAGAATCCACGGAAAGAAATAAAAGGTATGTAAAACCTTGCCACTTATTCAGGTAATTTTGGTGAAAAGAACGGTAAAATTTTTCAGGATGACGGACCAACGGATCTGCGATGAAAGGTCTCGAATAGGAAGGTGGCTGTTTGACGGAGGGATACCCGAACCATTCTCTGCTCACCCTTTTTCCATGATTTCCTTCATCTTTCGGGAAAGCTCCTCCAGCCTGAAGGGCTTCTGGATGAAGCCGTCTCCCCCTTGTTCAAGGATACTCGAGGCCAGCCCTTCAATGCTGAACCCGCTGGAGAGGAGGACCTTGACCGAGGGATTGATCTCTTTCAACTTTTCAAAAGTCATGGCCCCGTTCATTTCCGGCATGACCACGTCCAGGATCACCAGGTCTATCTCATCAAATCCGTCCCGGTAAACCTCAACGGCCTCAAAGCCGCTCCTGGCCGTCAAGACACGATATCCCAAGTGTTCAATCAGTTTGGACGTAGAATACAAGACCCTTTCTTCGTCGTCTACCAGGAGGATGTTGCCCCTTCCTTCTACAGGCCCTATGTGCTGTACGGGCCGGACAATACTTTTCCGGGATGCAGGGAAAAAGAGGCAAAAGGTGCTCCCCTTGCCCTGTTCGGATTCGACGTCAATGTATCCCCCGTGTCCCTTCACGATCCCGTATACAGACGCCAGGCCCAGGCCTGATCCACGGCCCTTTTCCTTGGTTGTAAAAAAGGGTTCAAAAAGGTGTTCAAGGGTTTCGTTATCCATGCCCGTACCCGTATCAGTGATCCTGAACCGCACATAAGATCCAGGCTTTGGGTCATAAGGAGAGCCCTGCATGTCCCTGTGGGTCACATTACTGGTCTCAAGGAAAAGCTCCCCCCCGCCGGGCATGGCGTCTCCTGCGTTGATGAAAAGATTCCACAGGACCTGTTCCATCTGGCCCTGATCCGCCTCAAGGAAATTCAAGTCCGGGCAGAGCCGCTGATGGATGATGATATCCTTTCGGGTCCGACCAAAGGTCCGGGCTGTCTCCGCCACGAGGTCGTTGAAATTCACCGGCCTGACTTCATATTTTCCCTGTCTGGCATATCCCAGCAGTTGGCGGGTCAACCTCGCCCCGCTTTGGACCTGCTTCTCGATGTCCTTGAGCATCGGATAGTGGGGATGATCGGAATTCATGGTCAAAAGGACAAGGGAGAGGTTTCCCATAATCGCCATGAGCAGATTATTGAAGTCATGGGCGATCCCCCCGGCAAGGTTTCCCAGGGCCTTCAATCTTTGGGCCTGCACGAGTTGGGCCTGCAACCGTCGGCTCTCTGAAACGTCCCACAGGACCGAGAGTACACAGACCTGGCTGGCGATCCGGATCACCTTCGAGAAGACGAGAACAGTGATCCGATTGCCGCTCTTGGTCCCGAATTCTATTTCCATTCCCTGGATCTCCCCGGAGGTGAACAACTGCCCGAAACGAACATCCCGCTCGTCCTCCGAGAGAAATCCCAAATCGAAGACCGTACTCCCCAGGACCTCCTCCTTCTTGTAGCCCGACAGCTCACAAAATCGGCTGTTCACATCTATGAATACCCCGGTCCTGTGCTCTGTGAGGCAAATGGCCTGGGGGGAGAGTTCGAAGAGGCTCCGGAATTTGAACTCGCTCTCCTTCAAGGCCTCTTCCATCCGGATCCTCTCATCGATATTGCGCAGGATACCCTGGGTCCCGATGGGACGTCCCTCATGGTCATAGACGAAACTGACCTTCAATTCCCCCCAAAAGGTGGACCCATCCTTCCGGATGTATTCATATCTCATGAGGGGAATTTCCGGATTCAGCCCCTTCCTGGCCTGGGATGCGGCCTCCTCAAAACTGGCAAGGGCCCTCGAAAGGGAATCCGGGGTCATGATGTCCTCTAGCTTCAGGGCCTGGACTTCCTCCAGGCTGTATCCGAAAAGAGAGGTTACGGAGGGGCTGACGTAAGTGACATCGAGATCCATGTCCTGGAGGAAGAGGACGTCGGTAACGTTTTCCGCCAGAAACCGGTATTTCTTTTCTCTTTCCCGGTGGGCCTCGATCCTTTCTCGTAGGCGGCGGTTTTCATCTTCCAAGGCCGTGAGCCTCTGCCGGAGTTCCTCGATAGCCGTAAAATTCATGGGGGCGACCTCCAAATGACTGAGGGGAAATCCCGGCAGCCGAAAGACGTTCCCCTGTTTTCTACCCCGGCCCTGGAGAAGTTCTCCCTGACCATGGCCAGAAGGGCATCTCCACCGCTCTTCCTGTTTTTGGACATCCAAGGAATCTTTATTCCGGGTATCGTCATGGTGATGCTCCCAAAGGATAGCGCCGAACCAGAAACGGCCGGAAACCGAAATCCCTTTCCACCGCCTTTTTTATCCCCTCCGCCTCTTCCTCATCCCTGTAAGGCCCGAGATAAAGTCTGTGCCAACGGCGCCCCCCCAGGATCACCGTCTCAATCCGGGGACGGTACCCCTTCTTTTCAAGACTTTTAAGCGCCCCGAGGGCCCGTTCCCCGTCCAGGAATGAAGCGATCTGTATGTCCACCCCCCGTGGTGCCACAAGGCAGGGCGAAGGATCGGGAATATCTTTGACAAGTTCGCGGGTGAGACGATCCACGAGGGCGACGGTTCGTTCTTCCCTCATGTGCAACCCGGAACGAAGGGAGGCTGGAATGATACCGAACAGGCTGAAAGGAACCCCTCCATCATGTGAGCGCCTGAGAAGGGTCTTGCTCCAAACTTCTTCGCCCCCCTTTGTCTTGACCATTTTCAGTTCCACTTCAAGGGCGATCTGGGAGTAGATACCCAGAAAATACTTCCGGAAATCATTGACCTTTCCATAAAGAAGAAAGTCCGCATGGAGAAGCTCTCCCAGGTTTTCCGGGGGTAAATCCTTCCAAGGTCTCCGGCTGATCTTTTCATGGGCCTGAAGGATTCGGTCAACCTCCTCGAGTTCCAGATCTCTATAGTTCTTGGTGCTGAAATGGCCGTAAAAGGTCCTTCTTACGAGCCTGCCCAAACTCTTCTCCCCTGTTCGGTTTTCAAAAGGGAGAACTGCAACGGTGATTTCACGCTTATAACTCTTCAACAATGAAAGAAGGGATGATGAGATCCCGCGGTCTTTCGCCGCCATGGTGGAACACGAAACGGCCAAGAAAAAAAGGAGAGCGCAAAATGAGGTGGACTTTGAATTCCTGCAGGTAAAACGCAATGGTCTTCCTTCAGATGCCTGGTATCTGGATGTCCCGGGTCAGGCATACCCCTGATCGTCTCAGGGAGTATAGGGTAAAGACGTTGGGGTGTCAACAACCGCCCCCCCCGGAGGACGAAGATCCGGGGTCTTCCCCGGCTTCTTCTCCCATGGCCTGAAGCATCACCTCTCTCACGCAGGCCATGAGTTTTTCCTGGTCCCGCTTTCTCCCGGCATTTACAGGAACTGGGTTACAAACCTTCAGGGTGATTTCTCCACGGTTGATCCTCATGCTCCCTTTGGGAACGATATTAATGCTGTTGAATATGACGATGGGCACGATCTCGACACCCGCCTTGGAGGCCAGGTGAAAACCACCCTTTTTGAAGACCTGAAGACGGCCGTCCTTGCTGCGGGTCCCTTCGGGAAAGATGAGTACCGAGGCCCCCTGCTTGATCCTTTCGGCAGCGCGGTTGATGCTCAATATCGCCCTCCTGGGATCCCCTCGGTCAATGGAGATATAACCGGCCCGCCTCATTGCGGGGCCCAGGATCGGGATCTTCATCAATTCCTGCTTCAGTATGAACTTGAAGTCCACCGGCAACCCCGCAAGGAGGGCGAAGATATCAAAGGCGCTCTGGTGGTTGGCCATGTAGATCCTGGGGACCTCCCAGTTCAATCCCTCCCCGCCCTCCCTGATCACCCGCACGCCGCTTACCCAGAGGATGGCCTTTGCCCAGGGAACCGCGGCCCAGAAATGAACGCGCCTGCCGCCGTCCTTCGTGAAAAGGGCCAAGAGTGCGCTCCACATGCACATCAGGATGGTATAGAAAGCAATAAAGGCATTCACTAAAAAGAATCGAACCATGGAAAAAACCTTCTAATTCAGGGAAGCTCCAGGCGAGACCTTTGAAAAACGCCCCCTTTTGCCCAATCTTCCGCCTTCGCTATGGCTACGGTGTGACAAGTCCGCCAGACAACGGCGGACAAGCAGCGTTAGACTTAGATTTTAATGTGCCTGTCTGTGAATAGGAGAACCTTGGACTTTCCAGGCGAAAATTTTAGTTGGATCGTTTTTTTAATAAGGTCAAGGATTCAAGGGGCCCAGGGTTCGAGTGAGAAACCGGGATTTAAATAAAGATGTTTTCCACTTGACCCCTTGAACCCTCGGCCCCTTGGCCCCTAAGCTTACGGCTTCAGCCGATAGCAGTTTAATCCTCGAAATACTCAATGTATTCCTGTGGTTAAAATTTTCGTCTTCCTTGACCTTGAAAAAATTGAACGTTTTTCAATGGTCTCCAGGCCTTCTGGAGCCAGCCGCGCCCTTTCTGAAACCTGAAAAAACCATCACCATGCTCTTTACTCGCCCACAGGGGGAAGAAAAAAGACTGGGAGGCCCATCAGCCGCTATCCCCCATCACAGGAAATTCAATTCTCATGATCAAGACCCATTTACCTTCACGCTCCAGGTTCACCGTGCCCCCGTGCCGGTGTATCACGATCCTTGCGAAGGGCAGGTCCGGCACGCTCCGCTCCCTTTCCTGGTCGATGTGAGGGAAGAAGAATTTCTCCAGATCATCCTCGGAGAGGCGGTGAACCCGATGTTTCAGGGTTATGAAGAGGCGGTCGGTCGTGCCCCGGGTGGAGAGATAAAGCTTTTCTCCCCTGGGGGTAGAGACAATAGCATGCCTGAGCAGGCTTTCAAAGGCCTTGTTCAATTTTTCCTCGTCCCCCTGAATCCAGGGTGTGGAGTGGGGCAGATGCTTGATGAGTTCGAGGCCCTTTTCCCGCAGGAGCACCTGCAGCCTGTCCAGGAGGGATTCCAGAAGTTCCTCCACATTCACCTCAGTGAGGACCAGATCAAAGGGTTGGATCAGGGAGACCAGGATCTTCATGTAATTCTCCAGGCGGGCCACCTCCTCCACAATGATATGGGCCAATTGCCGCTTTGGATCCTCCTCCGGCAGGGAGTCCCGAAGGCGCCTGGCGAAGCCGCCCGCCGAAATGAGAGGATTCCTGATTTCATGGGCCATGTGGGCCGAAATCTCTCCCAGGAGTCGTATTTCCTCGGTGCGAAGGGCCTTTTCCTGGAGCCGTTTGATCTCCGTGATGTCCATCATGATCCCATCAATCCACCGGATCCTCCCCCCGGCATCCTTGGCCGGGATGGCATGGTCGATGAAGGTGAGGAAACGGCCGTCTCGGTGTTTGACGATCCTTTCGATCCGGCACTCCTCCCCGGTCTTGAAGCAGGTCTCACAGATATCCCGGTACATCTCCGTCCCGTATCCACAGATCTTGTCCCGCCAAAAATCTCTGTCTCCCACGGCCTCCTCTATGTCGTAACCCAGGAACTCCGTCAAACGGGAGTTGATGAATTCAGTGGTCCCGTCAGGAAGGATCCGATAGACGATGAGGGGAACGTTTTCCACCAGGGTCCTGTACTTCTCTTCCGATTCAACGAGGTCGAGGGTTCGCTCCCTGACCCGTTGTTCCAGTATCGCGGCATACTGCTCGATCTCCCTGCGCCTTTGGACCAGGGCCTCCAGCATAACGTTTAGGGCCTGGGTCAAAGCCCCGATCTCATCCATGGGCCGCAGCTCAAGCTTGCTCTCCCTCTTTTCCTGGGCGATTTCCTGAGCATGCCGCACGATATCCTTGATGGGCCTGGTGAACAGGATGGTGACCAGGAAGGTGATAAGGAAAGAGACGGCCGTTCCCGTAAGGCCCACCACGACCATGATATTGCGGGTTCGTATAAGCCTCGCCCGGATATGGGAGCGATCCATGTTGATCTCCACCAGGGCGGCGATCTGTCCTCCATAGGCCCTGACAGGACCTATCAGGATAGAACGGTCCGGGAACCGCTTCGGAGCGATCAGGATCGTCGGCTTCCCCGTCACGGCCTGCTCAAGGGTCCGCGCGTCGAAGGACTTCGTCCATTTCCCCGCCCTCCCCATGGTGCTGAATGAAGAGGGTCCGCCCACGCGGTAAAGGGTGAGATCCACCCCCCAACTCTTGTGAAAATCGTCCAGAAAGGCCTCCCCGAAACTGTGGCCGATCTCCACGCTCCCCACGATCTTTCCAAACCGGTAAACGGGAACGACGCCCCTTATGCCGAAACCCGTATCCCCCCACTCCAGACCCGCCGTAGGTTCACCCGTTCGGATGGCATCCACGATGGTCTTCCTATAGGCGGACATGTCCTCCCCGAAACGTTCCAGGTAATGGAGTCTCAGGAAAGAAGTGGCCGGAGGGATATGAAAATGAAACTGCTCGATCTCAAAATCCATCTTGAGCCTTACGTAGGTATAAAGCAGCAGTTCGATGAGGGCCTGGCGGTTCCGTTCTTCAAGATATTGCTGGACTTCAGGGATTTCCGCCACCATGGTGGCCAGGGAAAGGGCCTGGAGGCTTTTCTGATGGATACTGTTCAAAAACTGAAGGTAGTGGTGGAGAAGGACCTTCTTTTCTTCTTCCCGGATGAGCCGTTGCTGGGAGGTCAACCCAATGTAACTCAGGCTCAGGGTTCCGATAAGGGCCAGGGAAAGAAAGGGAATCAACAGCTTCCACTTAATGCTCAGGCTCTGGATCTTTTCAACCACTGAGATTTTCATGGTCGATCGCTCATTGAAAAGAGGGTCTTCCCGGGCGGGAATCGGCACCCCGGGAAAGCCTCACCGGAAGTCCCCCGGGAAAGAGGCTCTTCATGTCCCGAAGAATCCTCCTTTTCCTCTCCAAGACCCTCCTGTTGGGATCCACCGGCGACCACCGATGGGGACTCGGCAGGACGGCGGCCAGGGCGGCGGCCTGCCCCAGGGTCAGGCGATCCGCTGATCTCCGGAAATATTTCCGGCTGGCGGCCTCCGCCCCCACGGCACCTTCACCCCAGTCCACAGTATTCAGGTAGACCTCGAGGATACGGCGCTTTTCCCAGAAAAGCTCAATGAGAATCGTGTAGTAGGCCTCCAAGGCCTTGCGGACCAGGCTTCTTCCCGGCCATAGGAAAAGGGAGCGAGCGGTTTGCATCGTGATGGTACTCGCTCCCCTGACCCGCCCCGAATGCAACAGGTCCCGCACCGCCTCCTCCAACTCCACGAAATCAAAGCCATGATGTCGGAAGAACCTCTGATCTTCTCCCGCCAACACGGCTCTGAGCAAGTGAGGTGAAATCTTCTCCAATGGGCGCCAGCGGTACCCCGGCCAGGCGTAAGGCTTACCCCCGGCCGCTCCCTTTGCCCAACCCCACAACATGGGAACGGTAACAGGGGGATCGACAAAGCGGAACAGCAGGACCTGGAGGGCCGAGAAAAAAACGAGGCACAAAAAAATCTTCAGGCAGGTGATCCAAACTCGGGTGAGAAACCGCCTCGAACTCCTGTTCTTCTTTTTTTTCCCACCCAAGGTTCCTCCCGCTTGAATCCTTCAATCCACGGAATCTTTTCCGGCCCCGCACGTCCGTTCAAACTGCCGCACGAAATCCCGGTTGGTCATTCTGAGGAGGTGTTCCGCATTCAATCCCAAGGTTCCTGCGAGGTGCGCCAGCAGGAACATGAGGCTCCCGATCCGCCTTCCGGCCTTTTCCTTGTCCCCGGCTGCACAGAAAGCCTTAATGTCCTTCAGTTCCCTGTTCAGGGCTTCCCACACCCCGCCTCCGGGCCCCCGCCATCCCTCCCTTGAAGCCCGCTCGGTCAGGCGATGGGCGGCCTGAAGCGCCGGCAAGGCCGCGGGAACCGAGTCGAGAGAGTTGGCGGTGGAGGGAAGATCGGCCTTTTCCTTCTTCTTTATCCTGGCCCAGTTCTCCGCCACTTCCTCCGGGCTCTCCAGCTCAAGGGTCCCGAATACGTGGGGATGCCGGACCCTCATCTTCCGGGTGATCCCCTGCAGGACGTCGAGAAGATCGAATTCCCCGCGCTCCTCCGCCAGCCGGGCAAGAAAAAGGATCTGGAAAAGGAGGTCTCCCAGTTCTCCGCAAAGCTCCCCTGAATCCCCTTTTTCAACGGCGTCGAGGACCTCGTAGGCCTCTTCCAGGAGATACATTTTCACCGTGTCATCGGTCTGGCGGGCATCCCATGGACATCCTCCGGGGGACCGCAGGGTTTCGAGCAGTTCTGATAGGGCGATGAAGGCCCTGGATAGCTCCTCTTTTTTCATTGCTTCTCGGTAATGCGGGAGGCTTTCCCCTGGATTCCACCGCCTACCTCCAGGGCAGTTTCCACGAATTTTTTCTTGAAGTGCCGGTAATGTTCAGGGGAAATCAGGCGGGTAAGGGTTTGATAGGAGGAAACGATCAGGGGCCCCAGCCTGGAACGGGCCAGGAGGGGCGTCCGGGCGGGGAGAAAAAAGGTGAGAAGAACGATTCCCAAGTAAACAATGAGGATCCCCTTGAGGGCGGCAAGCCCGACCCCGAGCGTCTTATCCACCCACCCGAGAAGGGCCTTGCGGAAAAGCCACTTCATGGCCCATCCCAGGAGGTTGCAGACGAGGAGAACAGAGAAAAAAACCCCGGCAAAAGCGATCAGGTTAAGGAAGCGTGTCCGGGGCAGGAAGGTCTGGAGGAGTGCGGATGCTTCAGGTTGAAAACGGAGCGCCAGTAAAATACCCAGGATCACGCCGGCCAGTGAGGCGATCTCCTTGAAGAAACCCCTCATGAGGCCCCTCACGATGAGAAAGGTCATCACGGCGATGATAATGATGTCCAGCACATTCATGGAAAACTTCTACCAAAGTTTGCTCGTGACCGTCAAGGCGAAACTGGGCGCCCGGGCGGACCCCGTCCCTCCCGGAGGTGACGGGGAAAGGTTAGGAAATCACTTGACAGCAAAGAAGGCGGGGCCCCATAATCCCTTCCGGTTCCCTGAAAACGGAATGCGGTCATTTCCTAAAAGTCCTTCCAGGGTTCCTTTTCAGCTCCATACACCATCCCGGAATAGAGAGATGAATTGAAAATGCTGAGTGAACGAGAAAAAATCGACCTTATCAACCAGATCAGTCTGGACTTCAACCAGACGAAGGACATCGATCTTCTTCTTGAAAAAATCCTTGCCAACGTCCGCAAACTCCTCGACGCAGACGCCGGGTCCATCTACCTCAAGCGCGGGGATTCCCTTACTTTCAGCCATACCCAGAACGATACGCTTCGAAAACGCCTCAAGCCCAACGAGAAGCTTGTCTTCAACACCCACTCCGTTCCAATCAACAATGCCTCCATCGCTGGATTCGTGGCGAAAAACAAACAGGCGCTAAATATCCCCGACGTCTACCGGTTGAACAGCTCGGTGCCTTACATCTTCGACTCCCACTTCGACCGCCTCACCGACTACCGAACCCGGTCCGTCCTGGCGGTCCCCATGACCAACCAGAGGGGGGAGGTCCTGGGAGTCATGCAGATCATCAATGCCCTGGACGAGAACGGTCGGCCGATCCCCTTCTCTCCCACCGACGAGGCCCTTTGCATGCATTTCGCCACCAGCGCGGCCCTGGCCGTGGAACGCGCCCAGATGACCCGCAACATCATCCTGCGGATGATCAGCATGGCCTCCCTGCGGGATCCAAGGGAAACCGCGGGCCACGTGAACCGGGTCGCTGCTTACTCCGTGGAGATTTACGAACGATGGGCTACGGCCCAGGGAATCACTCCTGAAGAAATCGAGCGACAAAAGGACGTATTGCGCCTGGCGGCCATGCTCCACGATGTGGGCAAGATCGCCATCAGTGACCTCATTCTCAAGAAACCCGACAGACTGAGCGTGGACGAATTCGAAATCATGAAAAGCCACACGTATCTCGGAGCACGCCTCTTCCACGACGTGCAGTCGGATTTCGAGGAAATGGCCGCCACGGTGGCTCTCAACCATCATGAAAAGTGGGACGGCACAGGCTATCCGGGGCATATCGACCCCGTCTCCGGGCATCCCGTTCCCGGCCGTATCCTGCCTGACGGCCGGCCGGAACCCAAGCGGGGGGAGGAAATTCCCCTGTTCGGAAGGATCGTGGCCGTGGCCGACGTCTACGACGCCCTCTGCTCGCACCGTTCTTACAAGGAAGCGTGGAACGAGGACCGGGTCCTGGAGGAGATGCATCAATCCTCGGGAAAGCACTTTGACCCGGAAATCCTGGAGGCCTTTTTCTCATGCCTCGAAATCCTTAAATCCATTTCATCCCGGTATCCCGATGAAAACAACGAAAAAGAATCCATGCCCCAGTGCCTCCCCTAAGGCTTCTCCCCCCGGAGATCCCGCCTTGCGGAGGCCCGCCCTGATCGTGGCGACGATCAGTTCCTTCATGACCCCCTTCATGGGATCCTCCATCAACCTGGCCCTTCCCGCCATATCCAAACAATTTCAGATCGGAGCGGTCCTCCTGAGCTGGGTGGCGACCTCCTACCTCCTGGCCTCGGCCGTCTCCCTGGTCCCCTTCGGGCGGATCGCGGACATTCACGGAAGAAAACTGGTCTTTTCATGGGGTATCCTCCTCTTTACCCTTTCCTCCCTCCTTTGCGCCTTATCCTTTTCGGCATCTGCACTGATTCTTTTCAGAATCTTCCAGGGAATCGGGAGCGCCATGGTCTTTTCAACGGGCATAGCCATCCTCACTTCGGTATTTCCTCCCTGGGAGCGGGGTAAAGTGCTCGGGATCAACGTCGCTGCAGTCTATGTGGGTCTCGCCCTCGGCCCCTCTCTGGGCGGTTTCCTGACCCAACACCTGACCTGGAGGAGCGTTTTTCTGGCCAACATTCCCTTCGGCCTGATCGTCATCTTCCTGGTGTGGTGGAGACTTCCCGGCGAATGGGCCGAGGCCCGTGGAGAATCCTTCGACGTTCCCGGCTCACTCCTATACACCCTGGCCGTTTTCGGCGCCATGTACGGATTGTCTCTTCTCCCCGAAGTGAAAGGGGCCCTGATCCTTCTGGGAGGATTGGTGTGCCTGACCATTTTCATCATCTGGGAAGAGCGGACGGAAAATCCCGTGTTCGAGTTGAGGCTTTTCAGGACCAACAGGGTCTTCGCCTTCTCCAGCCTGGCCGCGCTCATCAATTACAGCGCCACCTTTGCTGTGACCTTCCTGTTGAGCCTCTTCCTGCAGCATATCAAGGGACTCAGCCCCCAAAAGGCCGGGATGGTCCTGATGGCCCAGCCGGTCGTGATGGCCATCTTTTCACCCCTGGCGGGCAGAATCTCTGACAGGGTGGAGCCGAGGGTCGTGGCCTCCCTTGGAATGGCCCTTACCACCGCAGGTCTCCTCTTTTTCACCTTTGCCGATTCTTCCATCTCCCTGGCCGGGCTGACAGGAGGTCTGGTGTTACTGGGTCTGGGATTTGCGGTCTTTTCCTCCCCCAATACCAATGCCATCATGGGTTCGGTGGAAAAGAGGTTTTACGGGATCGCTTCAGGCGCCGTGGGCACCATGCGCCTCCTCGGGATGCTCATCAGCATGGCCGTCGTAACCTTCCTCTTCAGCCTGCTTATCGGGCATGCCCGGATCACACCCCAAAACCATTCCCTTTTCCTGAAAAGTATGAAGGCGTCCTTCCTGGTCTTTTCCCTGCTCTGTTTCGGTGGAATCTTCGCCTCCATGACCAGGGGCAGGTTGAGGGACGGGGAATCCCTCGCACCACCTCCCGCGGGCCCGAAAAAGGATCCCCCGAGCTGAACCATCCCGGGGTTCCCCGTCCTTTGGAAGACCCGATCCCTTGCCATTTCCATCGTAGGCCTTATGTTGGGACCAGGGATGCCGGCAGGTAAGCCCACTCTATGAGTTTTTCTTGCATGTCACCCGGCCCTGTGATAGGAGATCTCTATCAATGCAGGGTATATCAGGCCGTTACGGTATTCGGCCCCATGGGACAGCCCCAAGAATAAGGGCCGAAGTGTTCGGAAAATCTGGTTCGATATGAAATTTGAAACCCTGGATATTTTCACCAGGACCTCCTCGGGCACGGACATTATCGACCTCACTCCTCAAGTGATGGATAGGTTGCGCCGATCAGGGATACAGATGGGGGCGGTGACCCTCTTCATCCCCGGATCCACCGCAGCCCTTACGACCATCGAGTACGAGAGCGGAGTGATCAATGATCTCAAGAAGGCTATCGAGAGGATGGCCCCCAAAGATCTCCATTACGAACACAACGAAAGGTGGGGGGACGGAAATGGTTACGCCCATGTCCGGGCCGCCCTCCTGGGGCCTTCCCTCCACATCCCCGTGGTGGAGGGAAGACTCACCCTCGGGACCTGGCAACAGATCGTCCTCCTGGACTTTGACAACAGGCCGAGGGAGCGCCATATTATCATGCAGGTTTCAGGAGAAAAGTGAGTGGGACGCCGTCCGGCCGACAATCCGGGTTACGAGAGCAAGAAGGTGACCTTTTCGGACCCCGGTCTTTTCGCCTCTCTCTGTGGGGAGCGCAACGCCAACCTTCAGCTCCTGGAAAAAAAGATGGGCGTGACCGTCCATGCAAGGGGAAACCAGGTAACCTTAAAGGGCGGTTACTGGGACGTGGAACTGGCAGAAAAGGTTCTCACACAACTCTACCAACTCCTAAAAAGCGGTCACCCCCTTTTCCCCAACGACGTAGGATACGCTATCAGGATCCTCAGCAGCGATCCCTCGGCGGACCTACAGAAAATCTTCCTGGACAAGGTTTACATCTCACCCGGAAAGACGGTCATCAACCCCAAAAGCATCAACCAGAAGGCTTATATCGATTCCATCAGGAAGTACGATATCGTCTTCGGCATCGGCCCGGCCGGCACCGGCAAAACCTACCTGGCCATGGCCATGGCCGTGGCCACCCTGCAGAGAAAGGAAGTCAAGCGGGTGGTGTTGGCCAGGCCTGCGGTCGAGGCGGGAGAACACCTGGGTTTCCTGCCGGGAGATCTCTATGAAAAAGTGAACCCGTACCTGCGGCCCCTTTATGATGCCCTTCATGACATGATGGACTTCGAGGACGCCTCCCGGCTCATTCAGAGGGGCGTAATCGAGGTGGCTCCCCTGGCCTTCATGAGGGGGAGGACGCTGAACGATTCCTTCGTGATCCTCGACGAGGCCCAGAACGCGACGAGCGAACAAATGAAGATGTTCTTGACCCGTCTGGGTTTTAGTTCCAAGGCCGTGATCACCGGCGACGTCACCCAGACCGACCTCCCGGAAGGAAAAGTTTCAGGCCTCATAGAGGCCAGGGAGATCCTCTCCGGGATCAAAGGAATCAAATTCATCTATTTTTCCAGGGAGGATGTTGTCAGGCACCCGTTGGTTCAAGAGATCATAGACGCCTATGAAAGACGGGAGGCCGGACAGGGAACGGGAAACTGAATGGGCGGGAAAAACGCCAGGTCGCCCGGACCATCGGCCGCAAAAAGGTTCAACCATGAACGATAGAACCAAAACGAATCCTTCGGGGAGGAAAAAATCCCCGAAACAAAAGGGAAGGGGGCGTCCTTTCACTAAGGCCATTATTGGGTCCTTGAAAGGCCTCTCCGAGCCCGAACGCCTTAAATGGCTGGTTTTCACCCTTTTGAGCCTGGTTGTTTCCCTGGCCCTTTACCCCGGGATCCTGAGCAGGCCGGCGGCTTACAGATTGGGTGACATAGCAAGCAGAGACATTAAGGCCTCCGAGGACTTCCTCATCGAGAACAAGGAGTTGACGGAAAAAAACCGGGAGCAGGCCGTCAAAGCAGTTCTGGCGGTCTACGACTTCGACCGGTCCTCTTCCAACCTTGTGGCCGCCATCCGCGAGGCCTTCAAGGCCGGAAGGGAATACGCAAGCCGGTTCCCGCCCGGGAAGATCAGGGGCCCGGAGCCCTATCCCGTTCAGGAGCCGATTCCCCGGGAACAGGCTGAGAACCGGGAGGAAATCTTCAACACCTTTTTCGGCACCCTGGGCATTCCACCGGAACGTGAAATCTTCGATACCCTGCTTGAAGCCGGCTTCCCTCCGCAGGTGGAAGAAAGAATCATAACACTCGTCACCCGTGTTTCCGAGAGGGGAATCGTGGGTAACTGGCCCATGCTCAAAAAGCACATGGAAAAGGGCGGCATCATCCTTCACGAAATCGCCTCCAAGCAGGAAAGAAAGGTGACGGATCTTCGCCTCTTCTACGACCTCGAAGGGGCAAGGGAGTACGTGGCAAGCCGGATGGAGTCCGTACAGGAGTCGATTCCATCCCCTGAACTGGCCCGGGTGACCGTAAGATTGACACAACTTCTTTTGAGACCGAACCTCACCTTCAACCAGCGGGAAACCGAGGTAAGAAAAGACGAATCCAGTGCATCCGTCCATCCGGTTTACTTCAAGGTCAAGAAAGGCGAGATGCTCGTCAGAGAAGGGGAACGCATCGGCCCTGAACACCTCCTTAAGCTTTCGGCCGAAATGCGAGCCAAAAATCGCCTCGACTCCGTGGGTCGGGTTCCCGCCATGGCCCTCCTGGTGGGGACGCTCCTGCTGGTCATTTACCTGACGGGCTCCAGGGAGGCCAGGGCCTTCAGGGGAGACCGAAGAGATCTCCTCTTCAACGCCCTTACCCTTTTGGGCCTTTTCATCTTCGCCTGGGTTTACGGGTTCATCGCCGAAGAGGTGGCCAGGGGGTTCAGCTACTTCTCCGCCACGGCCCTGCTCTTCGCCCTACCCATCGCCTTCGGCTCCATGGTGATTTCCATCTTCCAGGGAATGGCCATCGCCTGGGCCTTTTCTCTGGTGATCTCGGTCCTCGTCTCCCTGGTCACGGGCGGCCGGGTGGAATTTTTCATCTACTATTTCATCAGCAGTCTCTTGGCCGCTTACGGAGTAAAGAATTGCAAGGAGAGAGGCATACTCATCAAAACCGGCCTCATGGTGGGACTCGTCAATATGGTCCTGGCCCTGGCCATCGAAATGATTTACGGGACCTTCTATTCCCTTGAATCCATCATTGCGGCCGCTTCGGGATTTGCGGGGGGAATCCTTTCCGGGGTCATCGCAACGGGGATTCTTCCCCTGGTGGAGATGGCTTTCGGTTTCACAAGCGACATCAAGCTGCTGGAGCTGGCCAGCCTGGATCAGCCGCTCTTGAGGGAACTGATGGTCCGCGCCCCGGGGACATATCACCACAGCGTGATCACCAGCAATATGGTGGAGGCCACGGCCAAGGCCGTGGATGCAAACCCACTCCTGGCCAAGGTCAGCGCCTATTACCACGATATCGGAAAGATGAAAAAACCCCTCTATTTCATCGAAAACCAGCTGGGAGGAGAAAACCGCCATGAAAAACTGGCCCCTTCCATGAGCAGTTTGATCCTCATCTCCCATGTGAAAGACGGGGTTGAACTCGCCAGGGAACACAGGCTGGGGAAGGAAATCATCGACATCATTCAACAGCACCACGGCACCAGCCTGATCTCCTTTTTCTATCACAAGGCCAAGGAACGAATGCTTACCAAAGGAACCAAGTGCGGCGAGATCAAGGAAGAGGATTTCCGCTATCCGGGCCCGAAACCCCAAACAAAGGAGGCCGGCCTTGTCATGCTGGCCGATATGGTGGAGGCCGCATCACGCTCCCTCGTGGACCCGACTCCCGCCAGGATCCAGGGAATGGTCCAGAAAATCATCAACAAGGTCTTCTCGGACGGCCAGTTGAACGAGTGTGAACTCACCCTCAAGGACCTTAACGAAATCGCCAAAAGTTTCAACAAGACCCTGAGCGGGATCTTCCATCACCGCGTGGAGTACCCGGAGACGGCGTCAAGGGCCGGCAAAAAGACGAAAAATGGATATCCTGATCAAGTCCCGAAAGAAGATTCCGGGCTTAAAAATGCAAACGGTAAAGAAGAATCTGGAGAAGGTCTTAAGCGCCTTGGGCTGTCATGACCGGGAACTGAGCGTTCTCTTTACCGATAACAAACACATCGCCGAACTCAACGAGCAATATCTCCACAGGACCGGACCCACGGATGTCCTGTCTTTCCCCATGTCAGGAGGTCTTCCACCGGAAGTTGAAACCCCGATGATGGGAGACGTGGTGGTTTCTGTAGATACGGCTCTGGAGGAGTCCAGGCGCCTTGATGAACCCCTTGATAAAACCATCTATCGCTTGTTGATTCATGGAATCCTGCATCTCCTGGGTTACGATCATGAGGTCTCGGAGGAAGAAGAGGTCCGAATGGAGCGGGAACAGGAGAGGCTTTTGCGCTACATCGAGGAGGAGGAATCTTAATCATGGCACGTTTGGCAGTAAATGTGGATCACGTGGCCACGGTCAGACAGGCCCGAGGTGGACTCCAGCCTGATCCCGTGCTGGCCGCGGGGATTGTGGAGCTGGCGGGTGCGGATGGAATCATCTGCCACTTAAGAGAAGACCGCCGCCACATCAACGACCGGGACCTGGAGCTGCTGCGGGCGACTGTCAAGACGAGGCTCAACCTGGAAATGGCCGCGGTGGAAGAAATGGTGGAGATTGCATGCAGGGTCAAGCCCGATCTTGTAACCCTGGTTCCCGAAAAGAGGCAGGAATTGACTACCGAAGGCGGATTGAATGTACTGGCCGATCCCGGACTTTACGCCCGTGTGGTGGATCGGCTGAAAAAAAACGAAATCCCTGTAAGCTTTTTCGTCGACCCCGATCCGCGCCAGATCGAGGCGGCCCATGGGGCCGGAGCAGAGGTGGTGGAAATCCATACCGGCCACTACTCGGAGGCGAGGGGAGAGGACGAGGCCGAGGAACGGTTCCGGCGGATATCCGAGGCCGTCAAGCGGGCGGCGGAAATGAAACTGAAAGTGAGCGCCGGCCATGGACTGGACTACACCAACATCAAGCGGTTCAAGGCCCTTCCCGAAGTCGAGGAGTACAGCATCGGTCACAGTATCATCTCCCGGGCCGTTCTGGTCGGTCTTGATCGGGCGGTAAGGGACATGATCGCCCTCGTGAAAAACTTCTGATCCAGAGACCCTTCACTTCATGAAACTCTCCCGGAGGAAAACTTCTTGTCAAGCCCTCCAGGAAAAGGGTAGTCTTGGCCACGGTCCCGGCCCTTGAAAGGATGGAGATTTCTCCCGATGATTTATGGGATCGGCGTGGATCTTGCGAATATCCGGCGAATCGAAAAGGTGCTTATCCGTTGGAAGGACCGTTTCATCAAGAGGGTTTATACCCCGGAGGAAGCGGCCCTCTGCCTCGGCAGGCCTTTTCCACCCTCGGCCTTCGCTCTTCGCTTCGCTGCTAAAGAGGCCTTCTCCAAGGCCCTTGGACTCGGGATGAAAAAAGGGGTGCGATGGAGAGACATCGAAGTCTATCACGCCCCCAGTGGAAAACCGGAGTTGAGGCTCCATGGGCGAAGCCTGGAGATCTGCCGGCGCAACGGGATCGAAAGGGTTCACCTGAGCCTGTCCGATGACGGCGAATACGGCGTGGCCATGGTGGTCCTGGAAACCGGTGCTTGGAAGCCGGGAGGTGTGTCTGCTTCGTGACTGAGAAGATCCTGATATGCCATTCCAATTCCGACAGTGAAACGGTGGAGTGGGGGGAAAGGATCGCCGCCTTTCTCAAGGAGGGGGATGTCCTGGCCCTCGTGGGAGAACTCGGGAGCGGAAAGACCTGGTTCACCAAAGGCATCGCCCGTGGACTGGGAACCGCTCCGGACCTGATTGTGACAAGCCCGTCCTTCGCCCTCGTAAATGAATACGAGGGCAGGTGTCCCATCTATCATATGGACCTTTTCCGCCTCCAGGGACCGGCGGAATTCTTCTCCTCCGGCCTGGAGGAATATCTTGATGCGGGTGGAGTCACGGTGGTGGAGTGGGCGGACCGCTGGCCGGAAATATTTCCGGAGTACGCCTTGAGAGTGACCTTTCGGATCATCGACGATCACCGGCGGGAGATCACCCTCTGGGGAAATCACCCGCGGTCCGTTTTAATCATCGAAAAAGTTGAAAAGGAGATGAACAGGGGATAGGCATGGCTCTCATCGTACAGAAATACGGCGGAACTTCGGTGGGGAGTATAGAAAAGATCAGGAAAGTGGCCGAGAGGGTCATCGAGTATTACAAGCAAGGGAACCGAATGGTCGTGGTCCTATCGGCCATGGCCGGGCAGACCGACGGCCTCATCAACCTGGCCCACGAAATGACCCCGGAACCGGACCCCAGGGAACTGGACGTATTAATGTCTACCGGAGAGCAGGTCAGCGTGGCTCTCTTCTCCATGGCGGTCAGGTCCATGGGTTACGAAGCCCGGTCCCTCCTGGGTTTCCAGGTGCCCATACACACGGACCCTGCTTATGGAAGGGCGCGAATCCAGGAGATCGACACGGAACGCATCCTCCGCGAAATCGAAAAAGGAACGATCGTGACGGTCGCCGGATTTCAGGGGCTGGACGAATACAATAACATCACCACTCTCGGACGGGGGGGGTCGGATACCACGGCCGTGGCCCTGGCAGCCGCCCTCAAGGCCGACGTGTGCGAGATCTTCACCGACGTTAACGGGGTTTATACGACCGATCCCAACGTCTGCCCAAAGGCCAGGAAGATGTCCATCATCTCCTATGACGAGATGCTGGAGATGGCCAGTATGGGGGCCAAGGTTCTTGAGATCAGGGCGGTCGAATTTGCAAAGAAGTTCAACGTACCCATTCATGTCAGATCAACCTTTACCAAGGAAAGGGGAACCATGGTAGTCGCAGAGACGAAAGATATGGAAAAAGTCCTGGTGTCCGCCGTGGCTTACAACAAAAACGAAGCGCGGGTCACCATAACCAAGGTGCCCGACAGGCCGGGCATTGCGGCCAAAATCTTCGAGCCTGTCGTGGAGTCCGGGATAGTCGTGGACATGATCGTCCAGAATACCAGTGTGGAGGAAGGAAAGACAGACCTCACCTTCACGGTTCCTAAGACGGACTTTTCCCAGACCATGAAGCTGGTGAAGGGGATAGCGGAGGATATCGGAGCGGAGAGGGTTCTCGGGGACGAGAATATTTCCAAGGTCTCCATTATTGGGGTAGGCATGAGGAACCACGCGGGCGTCGCCCAAAAGATGTTCAAGACCCTGGCCCGGGAAAATATCAACATCATCATGATCAGCACTTCGGAGATCAAGGTCTCCTGCGCCATCGAGGAAAAATACACCGAGCTGGCCGTCCGCGTTCTTCATGAGGTCTTCGGTCTCGAAAATGAGGACATCTGCGAGGAATCCTGAGGGCCGGGAAGGCCCCCTGCTCCTCCTGCTCCTTGTCCTGGCCCTCTGCTGCATCGAGAGTCTTTGCGGGCCGGGAGGATCCCCGGCCGGCAGGCGGGGATCCGTAATCGTCCAGCTCCGGGGCGAGATCGGGCGACCGGGTGTCTACTTTTTCGAAAACCCCCCTTCCTTGAAAGACCTGCTGAAGGCAGCTGGAATCGGGGAGATCCCGATCTCTTCCCCTGAATCCCAGAAAATCAGGCTCCTCTCTTCAGGGACACGGATCTTCCTCCGGGCCGAAGCCGGGGGTGTAATTTTCGAACAGGAAAAGATGTCGGCCTTTCACAGGGTCACCCTGGGGATTCCATTGTCTTTGAATCGGGAATCGGCTTATGGGCTTGCGGCCGTTCCGGGAATCGGTCCGGCGCTGGCCCGGGCCATCGTCATTGAGCGGAAGAAGAAGGGCGGATTTGCGGATCCGGAAGAGCTCAGGGAAGTTCCCGGCATCGACCGAAGGCTCCTTAAAAAGATCAAACCCTACCTCGGCCGATGATCACCGCTGGTGGAAAGATCGGTCAGAGGGATTACACATATTCCGAAACAGGGTACATCTGTGAAAAGGATCCAAGAAAAAATCCCTGACTGGGTGATGGGTCTCGGTATCACCCTTTTTTTCATCTTCATGGCGCTTACCGGGATTTTTGACTTCACGGAGCCTCTGGAGCTGAAAACCTTTGACCTAAGGGCACATCTCGCCGCCTCCGGGGAAAGGAATCCGGATATCGAACTGGTGGTCATTTCCGATGATGACCTGGACGACCTGGGACGCTTTCCATGGCCCCGGAACATCCTGGCCCGGGGAATCCGAAACCTTGCGCGGGCAGGGGCACGGGTCATCGCCCTCAACATCCTTTTCAGCGAACCCGAGGAAAGTGCCGGCCTTAGGGCGGTCCGGAAATTGAAAGAACAATACGAGGCCCTGGGACTGGCCCAGGAAGGGCCGGGGCTTTCTTTTTACGGGGCGTTGTCCAGCGCACTGGTCGATCTGAACAACGACAATAAACTATACCGGGCCATGAAAGAGGCGGGAAACGTGGTCCTCCCCGTCTACTTCGACACCGTAAGCGGCGGGATCGACGAGGAACCACCGCCCTTCATACTCCACCATGCCTTAAAGGAGATCAAGATTTCCGGGGATCCGGAGGCCCTCTCCTACATGATCCGCTTCCACAAGGTCAAACCCCTCCTTCCCGCCTTTGGGGAGGTGGCCGCGGGGATCGGGCATTTCAACCTTTTTCAGGACCGGGACGGATATGTCCGCCACCAGGTCCCTGTGGTGAGATACCTGGATCAATACACCTTCCCCTCCCTCGCCGTCGCCATAGTGCGTGTCTTCAAGGGTGTCCGTGACGGCGGGATCACCCTGATCCCCGGCCGGGGGATCCGCATGAAGGTGGGTCCTGAATCTATAACCTTTCCGGTGGTCGATTCCCGGATGCGCTGTCTGATCCGCTGGAGGAAAGGGCCGGGAGTCGCCTTTCACCGCACCCCCTTTTCCAGGGTGTATCGAAACGAGTTCCGGAAGGATCTATTCCGCGGCAAGATCGTCATCATCGGTCTCACTGCCCAAGGGCTTGAGCCCAAGCTGGTGACCCCCGTAGCGGCCACCCTTCCGGGCCTGGAAGTGGTGGCCAATTCGGTGGCCGATATCCTTGAGCGGCGATTCTTCACCCGGCCGGCCTGGGCGCCCCTCTTGGAACTCTTCGTCCTCCTGGTCTTCGGGCTTCATATCAGTTTCGTACTGCCAAGGATGAAGGCGGGAATGGGTGCGATTACAACCTTCACCCTTTTCCTGCTTTACGGCCTCCTGGGGAGCCTGCTCTTTTTCTCCCGGGACCTCTGGCTCAAGATCACCTCCCCCATGTTGCTTCTTTTGGTGGGTTATCTCCTCGTAGTATCCAAAAGATTCCTGGTGACCGAAAGGGCCAAAGACAAGGTGGAAGCGGACTCTATTGAAACCAACAAGATGCTCGGACTCTCCTTTCAGCAACAGGGGATGCTGGATCTGGCCCTTGAAAAATTCCGGAAACTTCCCCTGGAAGAAGAAGGGGTGAAGGACCTGCTCTACAACCTGGGCCTCGACTTCGAGCGCAAACGCCAATTCTCCAAGGCCTTGGCCACTTATCGCTTGATCGTAGGGGACGGCAAGGCTTTCAAGGACCTTGCCGAGAGAATACCCAGGCTGAAGGGGGCCGAGGCCACCTTGATTTTCGGAACCGGGGGCGTTTCTCATCCCGGGGATATCGGCGCGGACCTCACGGATTCCGGGGCCCGTCCCACCCTCGGGCGGTACGAAATCGTGGACGAACTCGGACGGGGTGCTATGGGGGTCGTGTACAAGGGTGAAGACCCCAAGATCCACCGCACCGTGGCCATCAAGACCCTGCGGCTTTCCGATTTCGAAGACAACGTGGTGGAGGAGGTAAAGGAGCGATTCTTTCGGGAGGCGGAATCCGCCGGACTCCTGACCCATCCGAACATCGTTACGATTTACGACTGCGGGGAAGAACAGGACCTGGCTTACATCGCCATGGAGTACCTTGATGGGGAAACCCTGGAAGAATTCGCCCGGAAAGACCGGCTCCTCCCCGTCAGGGAAACCCTTTCCATCGTGGCCCAGGTGGCTGAGGCCCTGGATTACGCTCACGGGCGTGGAGTAGTGCATAGGGACGTCAAACCGGCCAATATCATGCGCCTCAGGGATCACGGGTTCATAAAGGTTACGGATTTCGGCATCGCCCGCATCACCTCTTCCTCTAAGACCAAGACGGGTGTTGTCCTGGGGACTCCTTCATACATGTCGCCCGAGCAGATCTCGGGCAAGAAGGTGGACGGCCGGTCAGACATCTTTTCCCTCGGGATCGTCCTTTTCGAGATGCTCACGGGACAAAAGCCCTTTGAGGGTGAGGACCTGACCGCCCTCATGTACCAAATCGCCAGGGAACCCCACCCCGGTCCCCGCTCCATAAACCCCAGGATTCCGCCTGTGGTGGAGAAAATCATCGGTAAGGCACTGAAAAAGGACCCGGCTGAACGCTATCAGAGGGCGTCTCAAATGGCGGCCCATCTCTTGAAGGTTATCGCCAAGATGGACGAAATCGCGGCCAAGAAGGAAGGAGGACCCACAACCCGAAAACCAACGGGACCCTAGACCGGTTCCGGCCCCCTGGAGTGGAGGGACCCATGAGGCACCATGCCGCAGGGAAAACACATGTAGGCCTCGCGAGGAAGACCAACGAAGACAGTCTTCTCCTCGCTCCCGAATTGGGTCTATATGTGGTGGCCGACGGGCTGGGGGGACATATTGCCGGCGAGGTGGCGAGCCGGATGGTAATTGAAACCATGGCCGAATACTGGCGGAGGGTCAGGCACCACGAAGCTCCCGCACTCCAGGAAGACCTCGGTCCGGACCTGCCCAAGGAAGCCAGGCATCTCCTCAACTCCATCGCCATGAGCAACACCGTGGTCCATGAGGCCCAAAAGAGGGCCGAGTACCGCGGGATGGGTTCCACGGTCGCTGCCGTACTCGTGGAAAAAGACACTGTATGGTTGGCCAATGTGGGTGATAGCCCCATCTATCTTTTTGATCAGGGCCGGCTGATCCGGCTGTCGGAAGAGCATTCCGTGGAGGCCGAGGAGACCAACAAGGGTATGACCTATGGTCTCCAAATTCCCAGCCCTCTGCTCAAAAATATCCTGACAAGGGCCCTGGGCCTGAAGCCCGAGGTCCAGGCCTATATTCAACCTGTTCGTCCTGAGGCCGGCGACATGCTTCTGATCTGCTCGGACGGTCTGACCGACTACGTTACGGAGAAGGACATCCAGAAGACCCTTGCTGAGGAAGGACTGGACCCTGAGCAAAAGGTGGCGCGGCTTATCGATCTGGGGCTTGAAGGTGGAGGAGGAGACAACATCTCAGTGATTCTCCTGGTAATTCTCGAAGAGGGGAAATGGGGAAGATTCAAGAGGCGATTCTTGACCGGCACAAGATGAATCTTGCATAAACAATTTTGAATCAGTTAAAAAATTTAATGGAAATTCAACCATAAAAACATATTTATGAAGATACTTGGAATCGACACCTCCTGTGACGACACTTCCGCCGCCGTGGTGGAGGACGGGCGAGAGGTCCGCTCATGCGTGGTCCATTCCCAGGTCAGGCTCCATCACCCTTATGGCGGCGTGGTCCCGGAATTGGCCTCCCGGGAGCATCTCCGTAACCTGGTGCCGGTGGTGGAGGAGGCCCTCGCGAGGGCCGGGATCACTCCCGGGAACCTGGACGGCATTGCCGTGACCGTGGGACCCGGCCTGATCGGTTCACTGCTTGTAGGTCTTTACCATGCCAAGGCCCTGGCATACACCCATGGAATCCCGGTGGCGGGGATCAATCACCTGGAGGGGCACATCCTCTCCATCTTTCTGGAAAAACGGGCCCCCCGATTCCCCTTTGTGGCCCTCACAGTCTCCGGAGGACACACCTCGCTCTATTTCGTGGAGGGGTACGGGAGGTACCGTCAGATGGGCCAGACCCTGGACGATGCCGCTGGGGAAGCCTTTGACAAGGTGGCCAAAATCCTCGGTCTCGGATATCCCGGGGGCGTCGTGATCGAAAGGCTGGCACAGGAGGGTGACAGGGATCGGATACCTTTTCCAAGGGCTGTTTTGGGCCCCGACTCCCTCGATTTCAGCTTCAGCGGATTGAAAACCGCCGTATCCCTGTACGTGAAAGACTGGAAGGCAGAGGCCGGAAGAGACCGAGTTTCTATGGCCGACATCGCCGCCTCTTTCCAGGAAGCCGTCATCGACGTGCTGGCCATAAAGGCCCTGAGGGCCCTCCGGAAGACCGGGGCCCCTTCCTTGGTGATCGCAGGGGGCGTGGCCTGCAACCAGGCCTTGCGGGAACAAATTAAGAATCGGATTTCAGAAGCAGGGGCGGAGCTTTACTACCCCCGCCCATTGTACTGCACCGACAACGGGGCCATGATCGCCGCAGCCGGATACCACCGAATTCTGCACGGCGAGCGGGCCGGCCTGGAAGAAGACGTAAAGTCCAGATTCCCCATTGACAGCCTTCCACCGATATGAGGCTATAAGATGTCAGGGTTCAACATTCAACTATTATGTTGAATGTTGAACCCTGACTTTAAAACAAAAGGATTTAAATCTTTGAACTACCCCAGATGGCTCAGGTATTATTATCTTCGGTTCATCCGGCTGAGGGGAGATCCCCATGAACTCGCCCTGGGCACGGCCCTCGGCATATTCGCCGGCCTGATGCCCATCATGCCTTTTCAGACAGCACTGTCGGTGACCCTTGCCCTCTTTTTCAAGGGGAGCAAGATAACGGCGGCCCTGGGGACCTGGGTCAGCAACCCCTTGAACTGGTACTTTCTCTACCATTACAGTTACAAGATCGGCACATTCTTGCTCGGGTTCTCCAGCGAAAACGCCATCCACTCTTCGCTAATGGCCGCCATTCGCAGGGGAGACGAACCCCTGGCGATCATTGGGAAAATGATCGAATCGGGAAGCGCCATAATGGCCTCCTTCTTAGCAGGCGGTCTCCTGATCGCCATCCTGGGAGCCACTCCTTCCTACTTTCTTTTTCTGTGGATCTTCAAACACGTCCACCAGTGGCGCCTAAAGAGAAGGACCTGAAAATTGAGAAGATCCAAAACCATTCGGAAGGGGAGAGCCTTTCACCCCAAGAAACGGCTTGCCCAGCATTTCCTGAGGGACGAGCACATCATCAAACAGATCCTCTCCTGTGCAGGGTTCTCCTCTTCCGACCACGTCCTGGAAGTGGGTCCGGGCCTGGGGGCACTGACCATTCCCCTGGCCCGGTCGGTCCGCAGGGTCATCGCGGTCGAGAAGGACCTGCAACTCGTAGAAATGCTCGAAAAGAGGCTCCTGGTAGCCGGAGTGACCAACGTCACCTTGATCCACCGGGATATCCTATCCTTCGATTTCGAAGAAACAGAGACACCTGAGACGAACAAAATCCAAGTGATTGGAAATCTGCCCTATAACATTTCCTCTCCCCTCCTGGAAAAGCTTGTCACCCACCGGGACCGCCTGGAGCAGGCCGTCCTCATGTTCCAGAAGGAATTCGCCGAGCGCCTGCTCTCCGATCCTGGAGGCAGGGAGTACGGGGCCATCACCGTGGTCACGCGGTATTTCTCCCGGATCTCTCCACTCCTGGAGGTCTCCAGGGAGGCCTTTCGTCCCCGCCCCAAGGTGGGTTCCATGGTGCTTAACCTGAACTTCTCGCTTCCTTATCCACGAAGGGCCCGAGATGAAAGATTTTTCAGGAGGCTCGTCAAGGGGGCCTTCGCCCAACGCCGCAAGACCCTGCTTAACGCCTTGAGCGCCGCCTTTCCGGAAAAAGACAGGTCGGGCATCTTGGAGGCCTTGGGCCGGTGCGGCATCGATCCCAGCCGCAGGGCCGAAACCCTGGATATCGAAGAATACCTCTCTCTGAGTGAAGCCATGGCAGCCCTTTCTTGACAAACTCCAGGCCCGGTGGTAAGGGGAGACCACTTGGTCACCGGCGGGCGATCCCGCTGAAAACCCCGGGACCAAGCGGGCGTTCGGGAGGGATTACACAAACCGGGAGACCGATACCCCATGCACCACTACATCGTAATTGAAGGTCCCCTTGGAGTAGGAAAGACGAGCCTGGCCGTCAAGCTTGCCGAGAGGCTCAATGCCCATACCCTTTTGGAAGACGTGGAGGAGAATCCCTTTTTGTTCAATTTCTACCAGGATCCGCAAAAATACGCCTTCCAGACCCAGATCTACTTCCTTCTGCGCCGCTACAAGCAAGCCCTTGATGCCGGCCAGATCGGCCTGTTCAAAAGGGCCACCGTTTCCGACTATCTTTTTGACAAGGACAGGATCTTCGCCCGGGCAAATCTGGACGACAACGAGTTCTGGCTCTATGAACAGCTCTTTCGGATCTTGAAGAAAAGGATTCCCCTTCCAGACCTGGTGATCTTTCTCCAGGCCAAAACCGAAGTGCTTTTGGAGAGGATAAAGGGAAGGAACAGGAAATACGAGAAGTCCATCGGCTTCAAATACCTTGATAAAATCAACCGGGCCTTTAATGACTTCTTCTTCCATTTTTCCGACTGCCCCCTGTTGGTGGTGAATGCTTCCGAGATCGACTTTGTTCATATCCCGGAGGACTTCGAAGACCTGGTGATCCAGGTGAAAAAAATGGAATCAGGCACCCGGTATTACGTGCCCATGAGTTCGAAAGACAAGGCCTGAGGAAACCGCTCATAGGCCGTCCAGGCCTTCACCAAGGAAGGGATTATATCCATGGAAGTCATTGAAACAGTTCAAGCGATGCATGCCAGGGCTGAAGCCCTACGTCTTTCCGGCAAGAGCATCGCCCTCGTACCGACCATGGGTTTTTTTCACGAGGGACACCTTGAACTCATGAGGGTAGGGAAGAGACATGCGGACGTTCTGGTGATCAGTATCTTTGTGAACCCGACCCAGTTTGGCCCCAGCGAGGACTACGAGACCTACCCGCGGGATACCGAGGGAGACCTCGCAAAGGCTGAATCCGTTGGGGTGGACATCGTCTTTCTGCCCAAGGTGGAGGAAATGTATCCCCAGGGGTACCAGACCACGGTAAGCGTCCGAGATCTCACCCGGCACCTTTGCGGGTTGTCGCGGCCTGGCCACTTCGACGGAGTGACCACCATCGTAGCCAAGCTCTTCCATGCCACGAAGCCCCATATCGCCATCTTCGGCCAGAAGGATTACCAGCAGCTCACAGTGGTCAGCCGGATGGTTCAGGACCTGAACATGGATATCAAGATCGTGGGTGTCCCAACGGTGAGGGAGCCCGACGGCCTCGCCATGAGTTCCCGGAACAGCTACCTGAGCCCCGAGGAAAGGAAGTCGGGCCTGTGCCTCAAGAAATCCCTGGATCTGGCCGATGAGCTCTTCAAAAAAGGAGAACGAAAAGCTGAAACCATCCGAAAGGAAATCGAAAAACTCATTCTCAGTCACCCCCACACCCGGATCGAGTACGTAACATTCTGTGACCCAACAAGCCTGGAGGAGTTGGAGATCCTGGAAGACGAAAGCCTGCTGGCCCTTGCCGTCAGGGTGGGGAACACCCGGCTCATCGACAACGCCGTGATCGGAAGATCCTGAGGAAAGAATTCCGATCGGACGGTGGCACACGGAGACCTTTGAAAAACGTTCAGTTTTGTCCAAGGTCAAGGAAGACGAAAATTTTAACCGCAGGAATACTTAAAGTATTTCGAGGATTAAACTTTGAGTCTGACGCAGAGATTGGGCAAAAGGGGACGTTTTTCAGAGGTGTCACACGGGTCGATTCAGAAATAGAAAGGAGAAAGGGACAACCATGTCAGCATCCAACTTTTTGTTTACATCCGAGAGCGTCACCGAAGGTCATCCCGACAAGGTGGCGGACCAGATCTCCGATCATGTCCTGGACGAAATGCTGAAGCAAGACCCCCAGGCCAGGGTAGCCTGCGAAACCCTGGTCACCACAGGAATGGCCATTGTGGCCGGGGAGATCACCACCTCCGCCTACGTGGACATCCCTGAAATCGTCAGGGAAACCATCCGGGACATCGGTTATCATAACTCTTCCATGGGTTTTGACTGGGAGACCTGTGCCGTGCTCACCACCATCGACAAGCAGTCCCCTGATATCGCTGTAGGCGTGAACGAGGGGGCCGGTCTCTTCAAGGAGCAAGGAGCCGGCGACCAGGGACTCATGTTCGGTTACGCCTGCACCGATACCCCGACCCTCATGCCCATGCCCATCTACCTCGCCCATGGGCTTACCCGGCGGCTCGCCCATGTCCGAAAGTCCGAGAAACTTCCCTGGCTCCGACCGGACGGGAAATCCCAGGTCACGGTCGAATACGCCCAGAAAAAACCCATCAGGGTCCATTCGGTGGTGATCGCCGCCCAGCACGAACCCGACGTGGACTATGACACCCTGCGGGAGGCCATCATCGAAGAAGTGGTAAAAAAGGTTATCCCCTCAGAGATGCTGGACCGGGACACCCAGTTCTTCATCAACACCACGGGCCGTTTCGTGGTGGGAGGCCCCATGGGGGACTGCGGACTTACGGGACGGAAAATCATCATGGACACTTACGGAGGATTCGGCTATCACGGCGGCGGAGCCTTCTCAGGCAAGGATCCCAGCAAGGTGGACCGCAGTTCCTCTTACATGTGCCGTTACATAGCCAAGAACATCGTGGCCGCCGGGCTCGCCTCCAAGTGTGAAATCCAGGTGGCCTATACTATCGGCAGGGCACAGCCTGTATCCGTGCTCGTGCGGGATTACGGGACCAGCGAGATCCCGAGCAGAGAACTTACCGAAATCGTGAAAAAAACCTTCGATCTAAGGCCAAGGGCCATTATCGAGCGCCTGGATCTTCAGCGCCCGATCTATCGAAAAACGACCAACTACGGGCACTTCGGACGGGAACTCCCGGAATTCACCTGGGAAAAGACGGATGCTGTGGACGAAATCAAGGGGGCCGTTAAATAGTGCCCGGGCGTCAATCGTAAAAAGAGAAGAAAGGAACGAATGAATGGAATATCATATCAAGGACATCGGCCTGGCAGAGAAAGGCCGCTTGAGGATCGAGTGGGCGGAGAAAAGCATGCCCGTCCTCCGGAAAATCCGTGAACGTTTCCAGGCCGAAAAGCCCCTGGAAGGAATCCGGCTCTCCGCCTGCCTTCACGTGACCACGGAAACAGCCGCCCTGGTCAAGACCCTTAATGCCGGCGGCGCGGACGTGGTCCTTTGCGCCTCCAACCCCCTCTCTACCCAGGACGACGTGGCCGCCTCCCTGGTAGCCGACAGCGGGATCCCCGTGTTCGCCATCAAGGGAGAAGACAACGCCACTTACTACGACCACATCCTTTCAGCCCTCAAGCACCGCCCCCACCTTACCATGGACGACGGGGCCGACTTGGTAAGCTGCCTTCATTTCATCGCCCTGGGCAAGTGGGACGAAATGGACCACGGGATCAGCGAGTGGGCCAGGGGCCTTTCGGATGATGAAAGGAAAGAACTGCTCTCCGCCGTGGTGGGGGGCACGGAAGAGACCACCACCGGTGTGATCCGGCTGAGAAGCATGGAGAAGGATGGAGTCCTCCAGTTCCCCATCGTAGCGGTGAACGACGCCGACACCAAGCACCTCTTCGATAACCGTTACGGAACGGGCCAGAGCACCATTGACGGCATCATCCGCGCCACCAACCGGCTCCTTGCCGGAAGCACCTTCGTGGTGAGCGGATATGGATGGTGCGGCAAGGGCGTGGCCGCCAAGGCGAAAGGTCATGGGGCCCACACAATCGTGTGCGAAGTGGATCCCCTGCGGGCCCTTGAGGCCGTAATGGACGGATTCAGGGTCATGCCCATTGCCCAGGCCGCCCCCATCGGGGATATCTTTTGCACACTTACCGGGGATATCAACGTAATCAGGAAAGAGCACTTCCAGACCATGAAGGACGGGGCTATTGTCTGTAATTCCGGCCACTTCGATGTGGAACTGGATCTTCCTGGGCTGGAGGAGATTTCCGTCTCCCGCCGGCAGATCCGGGAATTCACGGAGGAGTTCACCCTTAGTGACGGCCGCCGGATTTACGTCCTGGGTCAGGGACGGCTCATCAACCTGGCCGCAGCCGAGGGCCATCCTTCAAGCGTCATGGACATGAGTTTCGCGAACCAGGCCCTCTGCGCGGAGTACATGAAAGGGAAACACGGTACCCTGGAAAAGAAAGTATACCCGGTACCCCGCCCCATTGATGAAGAGATCGCCAGGCTCAAGCTTCTGTCCATGGGCGTTGAGATCGACACCCTCACACCCGAGCAGGAAAAGTACCTCTCCTCCTGGGAGATGGGCACCTGAAGCCGCTGAATCTCCTTAACCTTACATCCTGGCCGGCTGCCCGGTGGACGACAGCACACTGTTCCACAACCTGCCACCGGGCTCGATTCTTCTCCGCCTGGATACGGCCATCGCGATGGGGACGTGGGTGAACTCTCCCTTCCAGTAGCCTACGACCATATTGGTACGTCCTGCCATCCCGGCATGAACGGCGTTTTGGGCAAGCAGGAGGCAGAAGGCCGAGTCATGGGGATTGGCCGGCATGCTCCGGATGGTATAACTTGGATCGATGTATTTGAGAGTGATCTCCATGCCGGTCCTCTTGAAGTGGGTCAGGATCTTTTCCTTCAGAAACAGCCCAATATCCCCCAGCCGGGGATTGCCCGAGGCGTCCCGCTCCCCCGTGCTCGGCATGAGATCCTGCCCTGCTCCCTCACCCGCTACGATGACGGCGTGGCCCCGCCGTTTCAGTCTCTCCTCCAGTGCCCCAAGGAATCCCTCCAGCGTAAAGGGAATTTCGGGTACCAGGCAGAAATTTACGTCGTTGAAGGCCAGAGCTGCATAGGCTGCAATGAACCCTGACTCCCGGCCCATCAATTTCACCAGGCCGATCCCGTTCCTGGCCCCCGTGGCCTCGGAGTGGGCGGAGTATATGGCCGGGCCCGCTTTGGTTACCGCCGTCTCGAAGCCGAAGGACTGCTCCACATAAGAGATGTCGTTGTCGATGGTCTTGGGGATGCCTATCACGCCGATTTTTAGACCCCGCCGGCCGATTTCCTCGGAGATGGCCTGGGCCCCCCGGAGGGTTCCGTCCCCCCCGATGGCGAAAAGGAGGCCCACGTTCATGCGTTCGAGGGTGTCGACCATATCGGTTACGTCCTGTGGGCCGCGAGAGGATCCCAGTATCGTACCTCCCTTTTGGTGAATGTCCTTCACCTCTCCCGGGCTCAATTCCAGGGGGACGTGCCCGTATTTCGGCGAAAGTCCCTCGTACCCGTAACGGAAACCGAAAATCGTCTCAACGCCGTAATGGTAATACAGCGCCAGAACCAATGCCCGGATGACGTCGTTTAGTCCCGGGCAAAGCCCCCCGCAGGTGACGATCCCGCACTTGAGCTTCGAAGGATCAAAATAGATTTTCTCCCTCGGACCCGCCGTCTCGAAGGACGGCGGCCTGCTTCCCTGCTTCAGAAGGGCCTCGACCTTTCGGAGATCCGAGTGGTATAGAAGACGCTCAGCCTCGTCCACGAACCTCATTCCCCTGGCGGGAGATGGGATCCTGCATTCGCCCAGCCTCGATATCTCGAAGTTCAGGTCTTGATCTTCCATCTTCTTCCTCCATTCCGCGGGGAGCATGCTTCCACCCGCTACGTCCTGCTATCAGTAATAAATCGTGACCGTCCTGTGGTAGGGCTGTTTCCGGAATCGATCCTGTTGTCCCATGTTCCAGAGGACCCAGTCGATATCCCTTGCCGCCATAGGGTGTCCCTCCTTTTCGAGTTCCCGCCGAAGAAGGTCCACGGCCCATACGGTACCTGCCCGGATCTCCACTTCCACAGCGCTTCCCGCCTCCAGGTATCCGCATCGATCCACCAAGCGGGACAACTCGGGAGAATACTCCAGGATCCCCAGTTGCCTCAGGACCTGGGGCAGCTTGTAGTCCGCAAAGGCCGTGAGCCGGTCTATGTCCATGAAGGCCCCCCATGCCTTTCCCTCGAAGGCCCCGTGGAGATCGGAAGGGAAAATCTGGGTCCGCTTGTAGAAGTAAACGGGTTCCCCTTCGTATTCCGCCACGTCCCGGAAAGAAGGGAGCTTATCGGCAAGCAGTCGGGCCAGCCCCTGGGCCGATCCCCCGGCCGCCTCGACCAATTCATGGGCCTCTCCCCCATAGAATTCAATCAGGACACTTCCGAGTTCGTTTAAGGCCACCGCCCTCCGTTCCATCAACTGGAGGACCCCCCGGCCGCCGAGGACCTCCATTAACTGACCCTCTGTGACACCGGCAAGCCAACGGGCATCATAGAGGGGGATACCCGCCTCCATCGCCTTTTTGAGCGCTGCTGCCATAGCATGGTAACCGGAAATCTTCCCGCCTTTGAAATCGATCTCCCACCTGGGGGTCTCCGGAAGCGGCCAGAAGCAGAAGTTGAGGGTGTCCAGCACCAAAAAGTAGGCCACCGTCTTTTCGCCGCCGTCAAAAAAATGGTGGCGGGTGTCCCAGGGAGGCGGGGCGGCCTTCTCCGCCGCCATCTTCCTTGCCGTCGACTCCAGGACCGCCCGGTTTATGCGGATTTCCCGGGCCCTTTCGCATACCTTGCGGGCGGATTCGAGCACCTCGATCATGCCGCCTTGCCCTCTCCGGGCCCAAGGCCCGGGGCCCCTTTCGACACTTCCCCGCCCGTCTCACCCGCCCGGTGACACGCCACCAGATGGTCCCCCTCTTCGGTGCCGGGCGCCCGCAGCAGAGGGGGTTCCTCCCTGACACACCGCTCGATGCGGATGGGACAGCGGGTATGAAATCGGCATCCGGTCGGAGGATGGCTGGGAGAAGGGATGTCCCCCTCAAGCACCTGTCTTTTCGTTTTCCTGGTGGGATCGGGAATGGGAATGGCGGAGATCAAGGCCCTGGTGTAAGGATGCCGGGGGTCGGCGTAAAGTGAATCCGCATCGGTCAATTCCACTATCTTCCCCAGGTACATGACGGCGATCCGGTCGGAAATGTGCTTCACCACGGAGAGGTTGTGGGCGATGAAAAGGTAGGTGAGCCCCATCTCCTGCTGGAGTTCCAGGAGGAGGTTCAGGATCTGGGACTGGATGGACACGTCCAGGGCCGAGACCGGTTCGTCGCATACCACCAGTTTGGGCCGAAGGGCGATGGCCCGGGCGATGCCGATCCGTTGGCGTTGCCCGCCGCTGAATTCGTGGGGAAAGCGCGTGACTACATCCGGGTTCAGGCCCACCCGGTCCAAGAGCTCAGCCACCACCCTGCGACGCTCAAGGGGGGTCCCGATCCTGTGGATGATAAAAGGCTCCTCCAGGATGTTGCCGATGGTGTGCCGGGCATTCAGGGACTCGAAGGGATCCTGGAAAATCATTTGCATGTCCCTTCGGAGTTGTTGGAGTTCTCCTTTTCCCAGGGAAAGTATATTCCGACCCTGAAAATACACCTCGCCCGCCGTGGGCCTGTAGAGCCGCAGGATCGCACGGCCCAGGGTCGTCTTCCCGCACCCGGATTCCCCCACAAGCCCCAGGGTTTCCCCAGGCCGGACCTGAAGGGATACTCCGTCCACGGCGTAGACCCAGCCCACCCGGCGGTGGAAAATACCACCGTGGATGGGAAAGTGCATCTCAAGATTCTTGACTTCCAGCAGGTTCTCAGACATTGAAAACACCGTTTAATCCCTGGGAACAAGGAACCCGGGACGCCCCCCCTCGCCCTCCTTCCACCGCCGATCCAGCCTGAAAAGCAGGAAAAGGCATCATTGGGTGCACCTCGATCATCCTTCTTTCAAAGCGCTAAAGTCTCACGGGATGAGTAGAGATGACACCCGACCAGGTGCCCTTCACCCACCTCAAGAAGAGGGGGTGAAACATGCCTGCACACCTCCATCACCTCCGGGCAGCGGTTCTGGAAACGGCATCCTTCGGGGAGTTCCTTGAGGCCTGGCACCATGCCCTTGATGACAGGCAAGGGTTCCTTTCTCGGGGACTCCAGGCGGGGGATGGAGGTGAGGAGGCCCCGAGTATAGGGGTGCTTCGGGTCCAGGAACAACTCCTTCACCCCTGCGGTTTCCACCAATTTTCCGGCATACATAACCGCCACCTCTTCGCACACCTCTGCTATGACCCCGAGATCATGGGTGATGAAAAGGACCGCCATTTCCGTCTTCTCCTGGAGAGACTTGATGAGTTCCAGGATCTGGGCCTGGATCGTGACGTCCAGGGCCGTGGTCGGTTCATCCGCGATCAGGACTTCGGGCTTGCAGGCCAGGGCCATGGCGATCATGACCCGCTGCCGCATTCCCCCTGAGATCTGATGGGGATACTCCCTCATGCGCCGCTCGGGCTCCGGGATACCTACCTTCCTGAGCATCGCTGCGGATTGATCCCGGATCTCCCCGTTTCCCATGTCTTGGTAATGGAGGCGGTAAACCTCCGCGAGCTGATCCCCGATCCTGTGAACCGGGTTCAGGGCCGTCATGGGCTCCTGGAAGATCATGGAGATGCGGTTGCCCCTGATCTCCTGCATCTTTTCGGCGGGGAGCCGGAGCAGGTCCATTCCGTCAAAAAGTATCTCCCCTGCCTCGATGCGGCCGGCAGGCTTGGGCAGAAGCCGCATGATGGAAAGGGCCGTGACGCTCTTCCCGCAGCCGGACTCTCCCACGAGTCCAAGGGTCACACCCTTATCGAGCCTGAAACCCACGTCTTCGACGGCCCTGATCCTCCCTTCCTCCGTCTGGAATGAGGTCACGAGATGCCGGACCTCCAGGGTCACCTGGGATTCCCGGGGCTCGGATTTCTTCTTGTTTTCGCTCCCGATCCGCTCCATGTCTTTTCCGAAGGTCTTCCTGCCTCCTCCCGGTTGATCTCCCGGGCGCCGGGGCTCAAGTCCCTTAGGGTGATTCGATACCCTTCATCTTGTAAGTCTCGTCAATGATGGTCACAGGGGGAAAGCTCCTTCCGGCCTTCATGGCCTTCGTCGTTTCCTCGTACAGCCTTTCGTCGTACCAGAAAAGCCCTCCCGTAGCGCTTGAGAAGGGTTCGAAAAGGTCATCCGTGTGCCGGGTGCCCGGCACCGCCGGAAGGCGCCACCACCGCCAGTATCCCTGCCGCACGTAAGGCACCATGAAGGTCGGCACATAGCAGCCGATCTCATGGATTTTCTCCTGTATCTTCCAGGACAACCGTATCCGGGTCTCCTCGTCGAGGGCATTACGGTAGGCCTCAATCAGCCGGTCCATCTCGGGGTCATCCGTGTTGGTGATGTTGTTGGTCTGGGGCTTGTGGGCGTTTATGGAGTGAAAATGCTCCCAGTATTGGGGCCTCAGGGAGGTGCTCCAGGCCATCCAGGCCACGTCATGCTTCTTCTCGAGGATCTTCTTGTAGGCCGCCGAGGGATCCAGCCTTTGAAGACGCAATTCAACCCCCGCCTTCTTGGCCTCCTCCTTCAGGACCACGAGCCGCGGAGTGTGGGCCTCCCGGCTATAGGTCACCTCCACGGAGAAACGCAGGCCGTTCTTCTCCCAGATCCCGTCACCCCCCCGGTGCCAACCCGCCTCCTTCATGTAATGCTCCACCTTGCCGAGGTCGAACCTCCTCGCCCGGATGTTGGGATTCGTGTACCGGCCGTACCCCACGAACATCTGCTCCAGGCGGTAGTAATCGCCCCTCAGGACCTGTTGGATCACCTTTCGGATGTTCATAGCATGGGCGAAGGCGTAACGAACCCGCCTGTCCTTGAAGGTCTCCCGGTCCATGTTGAGGTACATGCCGTAAGAGGGCTGCTGGGTATGGTTGAAGAACCAGATCCTGTGAGCATAGCCTTTCTCAAAAATGGGGATCCGGGACTTGTTGTGCCAGAATTCGGGAAGGGTCAGGCCGAAGGTATCGATCTTTCCCTTCTTGAAGTACTCCCATTGCATATTGAAATCCCGCACTACGGTGAAGATCACCGTGTTCACGTTGAACCGGTTCTTGAAATACTTAAGGTCCTTCGCCCACCAATCCCGCTTCCGCTTGAACTTGATGTACTTTCCTTTCTGGAAATCGGAGATCTGGTAGGGTCCGGTGTTCGGTGCGATCTTCCAGTTATATCGGCGGACGAAATCCCCGGACAGTTTTCCGTAAAAATGGCGGGGGGTGGGGGAAATCCCGAGTCTCAGGTGAAGGTCGGGCTGGGCCTTGGTGCCGACCACGGCCAGGGTGTAATCGTCGTACACGATCACCCTGTCGATCTCCTGGGTGTAGTAGTCGTTGTACCAGGGGGCCACGATGTGTTTGGAGCGCATGAATTCCAAGGTATAGGCGAAGTCATGGGCCGTGACCGGCACGCCGTCCGACCACCGGGCCTTGGGGTTGAGCTTGAAGTACATGGTCTTCCCGTCTTTTCCATAGGCCCAGTGGGTTGCGATTTCCGGGATGATATTTTCCGTATTTGGATGGATACCAATGAGTGACAACTGGTTTCCCAGGATGGCACTCCTGAAACTGCTGTTCGAATCCGGCCCCACCACCCGGAAGGTCAGGGGGAAACTCGCGATAGCCAGGTGGAGGGTTCCCCCCTTGCGGGCCTCAGGAGAGGAAAACACCGGGTCCGTGTCGTTGGTGAGCCATTTAAGGTCCGGGGGCGGTGGAGTCGGGGAAATCGGGGCTTTGAAGATGGAACTGTCCCCGGCGCCGGGGGATTCCTTCACTGCTTCCGAGTCTTTGCCGCTCTCTTTTCCGCACCCGGACACAATAAACACGGCGCAGATGATAATAACAGCGGCGATTGCAGATACCAGAGTATGTCTCCTATTCATTCCTTTTGCTCCTTTTACGTGCCTGGGGGCTCGGGCGTTCCTCCATCCCCGACCCCATGAAATGACGAAGCCCTACTCGTAGGTCGTATGCAGCCTTGGATCAAAGGCTTCCCGCACGGCCTCTCCCACGAAGGTGACCGCAATCAGGGTGATCATCATTGCCACCACTACTGAGCCCACGATCCACCAGGCCTCCAGATTGCTCCAACCCTGCTGGAGCAATTCCCCCCAACTCGGGGTGGGCGGGGGCAGCCCGAACCCCAGGTAATCCAGGGAGGTAAGGGCCACGATACCGTTTGAGACCGCGAAGGGGGCGTAAGTGACGATCACGGCCACGGTGTTGGGGACGATGTGTTTGAACACGATCCGGAGATTGGAGGCCCCCAGGGCCCGGGCCGCGAGGACGTAGTCCCTGGCCCTCTCCTTGTAAGTCACGGTCCGCATGGTCCAGGTGATGGAAATCCAGCCGAAAAAGGCCATAATCATGACCAGCATGAAAAAACTGGGAACAAGGATGGAGGAGATGATGATGACCACATAGAGGAAGGGGATGTTCGACCAGACTTCGATGACCCGCTGAAAGAAGAGGTCAAACCTGCCGCCCCAGTATCCCATGGCGCTTCCGATGCCGATTCCGATCGTGAAGTTGAAAATAAGCAGAAGAAGTGAAAAGGCGATAGCGATCCGGAACCCGTAGACCAGCCGGGCCAAGACGTCACGGCCCGCGTTGTCGGTTCCCAGGTAATGTTTATCCTTTAAAGAAGGGGGAAAGGGCGGATATGCGCCTTCCTTGAGATCCGTCTCATAGGCGTTATAAGGCACCAGGGGCATCAGGACCCAATTGCCCTTGCCTTCGGCCTGGAAGCGTTTTTTCAATAAACGATAGTTAGTCTCGTAGTCGTAATCCAACCCGAAGGTCGTGCCCGGGATCATCCGGCCATAGATGGGAAAATAGAGCCTGCCTTCGTAGTAGACCAGCAGGGCCCGGTTGTTCACGAAAAGCTCCGCAACCAGGGAAAAGAGGATCATCAAGAGGAAGAGTATAAAGGAATAGTAGCCCCGTTTGATGGACTTGAACCGTTTGAGTTTTTTTATTGTCAAGGGATTCAGGGGCATATCCACTACTCGAAGAAGCCGGAAACTTCAAAGGTTCACTCGAACTTCACCCTCGGGTCCACGACAGCCACACAGATATCGGACAGGATGTTCCCTATCAGGAACAGGAGAGACGAAATCACGAGAATGCCCATGACCACCGGGTAGTCCCTCTCCACCACAGACTCGTATCCCAGAAGACCCATGCCGTTGATGTTGAAGACCTTCTCGATCAGAAAGGATCCCGAGAGGATGATGGAGACATTGTTCCCGAAACTCGTGGCGATGGGGATCAGGCTGTTCCGGAGGGCATGCCGGAACACGGCCTTTCGAAAGGAGAGGCCCTTTGCGATGGCCGTCCGTATATAGTCGCTCGAGAGGTGATCCATGAGCGTGTTTTTCATGAGAAAGGTCATGACCGTAAAGGATCCCAGGACGTAGGCCAGCAGGGGCAGGGCCGTGTGCCAGGCAAGGTCCGCCATCTTTCCCGCCAGGGTGAAGTCCTCGAAATCGTCGCTCACCAGCCCCCCAAGGGGAAAGATCTCCCAGTGGGAGGCGAAGATCACGAGCAAGAGCACCCCCACAACCCACCCCGGGATCGCGTAACCCGCAAAGACGACCACCGAGGTGACGTTATCGAAACCACTCTTGTGCCGAATCGCCTTGGCGATCCCCAGGGGTATGCAGACCCCGTAAGTGAGCAGGAGGGTGAGGATCCCGAAGTAGAGGGAAATGGGGATCCTTTCCTTGATCATGCTCCAGACGGGATCGTAGTAACGGGTGGAAGTGCCTAAGTCGCCGGTGAGGACCTTGCCCAGCCACAGGACGTAGCTTACCAGGACGGGTTTGTCGAACCCGTAATAACGTTTCAGTTCCTCGATCTGCTCTTCTGAGAGGGGCTGGGTCTGCTCCCGGGATAGGGCCCCCGCCGCCATCCTGCCCCCCTCGGCCGTTTTCATCTGTCTGGCCTCGGCGATCATGCGCTCGATGGGGCCTCCCGGGACGAACCGGGTGATCACGAAGACCATGATGGTGATGCCGAGAAACGTCGGGACGATCAGCAGAAAACGTCTGATGAAATAGGCCGTCATGTCGCTCCAGGTTGAATCCTTGTTGAAGAATCCATACCTTTCTAACCGAAAACGCGCCCGGGCTCAAGGAGTTCCTGGGAGGGCCTGAAGGACCTCCCAATCTTCTAAACTATTCCCTTGTTTTTGCCGATTATCCAGAGTAGCCTTTCTGTGGGGATAATCATTTTATGGTGCACCCGGGATCCGAAATCCAGGATACCTATCTTAACCATGCTCTTCTTCGATTCAACAGAGATGAACCTAACGGAAAAACAATTCAGGAAACTCAGTGAACTGGTCTATCACGAGTGCGGCATCAACCTGCACGAAGGCAAACGACAACTGCTCCAGGCCCGGCTCTCAAAGCGGCTCCGCAAGACGGGCATCAAGACCGTCAAGGAATATCTCAAGGTGCTGGAAACTGACCAAAAGGAATTGATCCATTTCCTTGACGCCGTTTCCACCAACCACACCTTTTTCTTCAGGGAAAGCCAGCACTTTGAGATCCTCGAACCCTCCCACCTGAACATCTGGTGCGCGGCTTGCTCCAGCGGCGAAGAGCCCTATTCCGTGGCGATCTACTGCCTGGAGAAGGGATTCAGGCCCTCCATCCTCGCTACGGATATCTCCACCAACGTTCTGGGGATCGCCAAGCGGGCGGTCTACCCCATGGAAAGGGCCCGGATGGTGCCCCAACATGTCCTCCGTAAATATTTTCAAAAAGGGCAGGGAAAATGGGAAGACTACATTCGGGTGAAAGAAGAGGTGCGCCGGATGGTCACCTTTGGGCGGTTCAACCTGGTGTTGGATCCCCTCCCGGCCCGGGAATTCGACGTCATCTTTTGCAGGAACGTGTTGATTTATTTCGACAACCTGGTGAAGGAGAAGGTGATCAACAGGCTTTACCGTCTCCTGAAATGGAACGGTTATTTCATTATAGGGGGAGCCGAGAGCCTGAACAGCATCCGGCACATGTACAAGTACGTGAAGCCCAGCATCTACCGGAAGGTAGGAGGGGTCAAGGCAAAATAATGAGACCCGCATTTTCTCCCCCGGGCTTTGATCATGCCGCCCGGGGCATCCGGTAACGCGGGAGTTAAGAGATGAAAGAGGAAAAACGACGTTTCACCCGTATTCCTTTCAGGGTCAAGGCCGAGCTTGCAGCCGACGGAAAGGTGTACGGCACGGACACCATCAAGAATCTCAGTGTGGGGGGATGCCTCCTCCCCCTCAAAGAAAAACTCGAACCAGGCACCCGTTGCCGGGTCAAGATCTTTTTGACCGGGACGAACCAGGAGACTGCCGTGAGGGTGGAGGGCCGAATCCTTCGATCCGATTCCACCGGCACGGCCGTAAGATTCACCCACATCGACCCGGACAGCCTGTTCCATCTGAAAGGCATCGTCCGCTTCAACGCCCCGGACCCCGAAGCCGTGGAAGAGGAAATCAACCGGCACCCCGTCCCCCTGTAATCCCCGGGACCCTTGTCCCGCTTCAATATCGCTCCGGAGAAAAAAGGCAAGCCGCCGACACCATGATAAAAGCTTACACCAATACCGGTTCCGCCCAGGCCGTCACCCTTGCAGGGGCCGTGGTGAATCTTCTCCTCATCGCGATGAAATTCCTGACAGGCATCCTGGGTCACAGCCAGGCCTTACTTGCCGACGCCGTCCACTCCCTCTCCGATCTCTTCACCGACGCCGTAGTCCTGTTCGGTGTCAGGGCAGGTCAGAAGGGTCCGGATGAGACCCATCACTTCGGTCACGGCCGTTTGGAGACCCTGGCCTCAGCCATCGTGGGCCTCGCCCTGGCGGCAACGGGCTGCTATATCGGGATCAGGGCAGGCCTGAACATCTACCGCCACGAGGTATACTATCCCACCGGTCTCGCCCTGGCGGGCGCCGCCCTTTCCATCGCCGCCAAGGAGATCCTCTATCGCGTCACCGCCAGGGTGGGCAAGGAGACCCGAAGCCGTGCCGTCGCGGCCAATGCCTGGCACCACCGTTCCGATGCCATGTCATCCGTGGCCGTCCTTTTCGGTGTTGCCGGGGCCTGGATCCACCCTTCCTGGCATATACTGGATGCTTACGCCACCCTCGTCGTATCCCTCTTCATCCTCAAGGTGGCCCTGGATGTCCTTCGGGGTGCTCTATGGGAAATGCTGGACAGCGCGCCCCGTCCGGAGGTCCTCGACCTCATCCGCTCCTGCGCCCTTGGTGTGGAGGGCGTCAGGGACATTCACGATCTGCGGGTCCGGACGGCCGGCGGTCACTACCTCATGGAACTGCACATCGAGGTGGACGGCGACCTATCCGTGAAGGAAGGGCACCGGGTCGCCAAGGCCGTGGAACGTTGTCTCATCGAGGACGTGGAAGGGGTCGGGCAGGTCATCGTGCACGTGGACCCGGCCGAACCGGACCGGTCCCCTCAAGTTGCCGGACGAAAACAAAAATAAACCACTTTCGGCTGAAGCCGATAGCTTTAGGGGCCAAGGGGTCAAGTGAAAATCATTTTTTCATTAAATCCCGACTTCTCACTCGAACCCTGGACCCCTTGAATCCTTGAACCCTACTCAAAAAACGATCGAACTGAAGTCTTCGTCTAAAGGCGCAGGTTCCTTTCTTTCCCCGAATGGGACAATAACAGGCAATCCATTGCGTCCATCCCCCGTGACGGGTGCCTCCGGGCCTTCAAGTCCTTCCTGACTGTTTTTTTAAGCTTACCTGATCAGGTAGGGAAAAATCACCCGGATACAATCCTCGGGGCATTCCACCTGGCACACGCCGCAATACCAACAGTCGTCGGGATACCTCTCGTAAGGCCGCCCTTCCTCGTTCATTGCCAGCACGTGGCCAGGGCAGTGTTCCACGCATGCCCCGCAACCGATACAACATTCCCTGTCAAACGAGAGGTTCATGCATTCTCCTTTTCGAGCACCGGACCGTTGGGTCCCGCCGTGATGATGATTCGGGTCTTCCAGTTCTCGTCGTCCTTTTCCGGGTAATCCACCCGTTCATGGTACAGCCCGAAGCGGCTCTCCGTGCGAAACAGGGAGGCCCGCGCCGCCATCCGCGCGCAAAATAGGCCGGCCTTGGCCTCGAAGACCTTCATGAACTGGTGGGGATCCCGGGCGGGGATGTCGTCCTGGTCCCGCACCATGGCCTCGGTCTCGTCCAGGAAGCGCTGAAGCTTCCGGGCCGACTTCGGGGGCGCCACGTACTCGTTCACCAGGCGCCTGAACTTGTACTCGAAGTCCCGCAGGGGCACCTGGAGGGCCCCGGTCTTGTGGCGCTCAATAAGGGCCTCCAGCCGTTCCAGCCGTTCTCTCGTGTCCGGGTCTTCAGGCCGCATGGCCTTTCTCTCGGCCACCCGCTCGGCGACCGCCTCGCCCATGCACATGGCTCCTGCCAGGAAACCGTAAGGATTGGCCAGTGAGTCCCCGGCCGCGAAAAGCCCCGGGACCCGGGTCTCTCCCCAGGCATCCCCCACGAGCCCGGCCAGTCCGTGGCCCCCGCAGAGATAGACCTCCGTCATGACCACCTCCACCGGGTCCTTCCGCAGGTCGATTCCCTTGTTCCGGAAGTAGTCCCTCATGGTGGGACGTTCCACATCGAATACCGCACTCTCGATGAGGTCCACCGTCTCGGGAGGGAGATGGGAAAAGGCAAAGGCCACGGGACCGCGACCCGCCTTTTCTTCCTCAATGATGGCCCGCCCGCGGATTCCGGCAGGGGCATGCTCCATCCGCTCCGGGTCGTACCGCTTCATGAAGCGCTCCCCGAGACCGTTGACGAGCCATGCCCCGTGGCGGATGAAGGTCGACTGACCCGCACCGTTGAAATCCCGGGTCATGGAGGAGCGGGCCGTGTACTCGAAGCCCGTAAGGCTGGCCCCTGCCTCGTAACCCATTTTCCATGACTCACCGTTACACCAGGGACAGTCGAAGGTGCCGTGGAGATATCCGGTATTGGAAAGGCCAATCCGGGCCGCCCCTCCGGTGCATAGCAACACAGCAGGAGCCACGAAGGCCCGCAGTCTGCCGGTCTCGAGGTCCAGCGCAACGGCCCCGCCGATCCGCTCCCCGTCCTTGATGAGGTCTACCACGGGATGGCGGTTCATCACGGTGGCCCCCGCCTTGCGGGTCTCCCGGGCGATGATCTTTTTCAGTTCTCCCCGCATCTCCACCAGGAAACGGCCCTTGGGATGGAACTGGTTGACGATGTAATTACCATCCTTTCCCCGCGGAAACTCCACTCCCCACCCTTCCAGGCGTTTCAGGATGCCGAAGGAACGCTCCGCGATCACCCGGGAGATGGTGGGGTCGAAGACGCCGTCGGTCACGATCTCCACGGCCTCCAGATATTCCTCCACCGTGCCGACACCCGGGACCACGACGTTGTTGAGGGCGTCCATGCCCCTTCCGGCGGCCCCCGACCGGGAAATCTCGGCCTTCTCGAGGATGGTGACGTCCAGTGTGGGGTCCAACTCCTTGGCCCTTATGGCCGCCATGCACCCGGCGGGACCTCCGCCGACGATGAGAAAATCCGTATACACGGAATCCGTTTCGTTCATAGGTTACCTCCGGTGTGTTCCAATACTATCCGGCTGCATCCGCCCTGAGCCGCTTCCGCCGGTCCAGGATCAGGGGCACGATTACGATGAGCACCGTTGCGATGAAAAGGCCTAAGGAAATGGGCCGATCGAGAAAGATCAGGGGATTTCCCTCGGAGATGCTCAGGGACTCCCTGAGCCGCTCCTCAAGAATCTCCCCGAGCACCACGCCCATGACCAGGTTCACGACGGGCCACTCCAGCCGGAGCAAGATATACCCCAGCACCCCCATGGCGACGGCCACCCCGGCGTCGAAAAGGCGGGTATTGACCGCGTATATCCCAACCAGGGAAAGAACCATGATGACGGCGGCCAGGAGCGTGTTGGACACCCGGACGATCATGGCAAAGGGTTTCAGCCACAGGGCGAGCATAAGGAAGGCCGCCACGTTGATGAGGAACATGCTGAGGTACAGGGTATTGATGAGGACCGGTTCCTTTACAAGGAGCAGGGGACCGGGGTAGATGCCGTTGATGGTGAAGACCCCAAGGAGCACGGCGCTCAGGGCGTCCCCCGGGATGCCCAGGGTGAGGAGAGGGATCATGGCCCCTGCCGGCACTGCGTTGTTACCGGCCTCGGAGGCCAGGCAGCCCTCCGGTGTGCCCGTTCCGAAGGCCTCGGGGTGTTTGGAACTCCGCTTCACCGTCTCGTAGGAGAGAAAGGAGGCCAGGATGGAGCCGGTACCGGGAAGGAGCCCGACAAAGGTGCCGATCACCCCGGACATGATCAGGCTCTTCCAGTACCGGAGGGCCCCAAGGATCTTGCTGAAATCCAGAGTCCGCCGAGGGTCTGCCCTATTCCGAAAAGGCCCAGGCAGACGGGGACCAGGTGCAGCCCGTTCTGCATGGCCAGGGTACCGAAGCAGAATCGTGGGACCAGGGTGGGACCGTCGATGCCCACGGTGGAAATCCAGAGGCCCAGGCCCAGGAGAACCAGCCCCTGGGCCAGGCGGTCGCGGTAGGCCATCACCACCAGGGTCACTCCGAACAGCCCAGCGGCGAAGTACTCCGGTGGGCCGAAACTGGCGGCCACATGGGCCAGCATGGGAGCAAGGAACATGAGGATGAACACACTGATGATCCCCCCGCTGAAGGAACCCACCAGGGCAGCGGAGAGGGCCGTCTGGGCCTCGCCTTTCTGGGTCAGGGGAAATCCGTCGAAGCTCGTGATCAGGGAGGAGGGGACCCCCGGCGTCCTCATGAGGATGGCCGGAACCGCACCCCCGAAGTACCCCCCGCAGAAAACCCCCAGCAGCAGGGAAAGGGCCACTCCGGGTTCAAGGGCGAAGGTGAAAGGCAGAAGGACCACCATACCGACCATAGGGCCCAGGCCGGGCAAAATCCCCACCACGATGCCCACCAGGGTGCCGAAAAGCAGGGCGATCATGTTGGCGAAGGTCAGGGTGGCCAGGAGGGCCTGGTGCAGGTATTCCAGCATGACCTAGCCTCCCAGGAACTCGAAAAGCAGGGGCGGGGGAAAGTAGACATCCAGCAGGTACTTGAAGACGAGGTACAGGATGGCCGTAAGCACCAAGGGTATGCCGAGGAATACCTTGGGGGAACGGTGACCGAGATAGAAGAGAGTCACCCCCAGGAAGAGGAAAGAAGAGACCTCCAGGCCCACCAGTGGGATCCCCACCAGGAAAGCCACTACCAGGACCAGGACGGCCAGGGGCTTAACGGGCGCTCCCCCGCCGTCAAGGTGCCAGCCCGCTCCCTCAGGCGGCTTGATGAGGCGAACTGCAGCCGGAATGGAGGCCACGACCATCAACCCAAGTACCAGGAGAGGAAAGATGAGGGCCCCCTTGTAAAAGGGATATGGACCGGATGTGTCCACCTGCCAGGGACTGCTGATGAGCACCCCTGCTGCCGAGATCCCCAGGACGACGGTGAATAGGTCATGGACTCGGCTCTTGGGATCGGTTCGTCCAGCGATAGCAAGCACCCCCTTTCACGGACAGCGGGGAAAAGACCCTGGGGGGGGAGACGCCCCGGGGAGGATTCACCGCCGGTTGCCGGACCTCGCGCCCCGGGATAGGCGTAGAGTGCCCATCCCGGGACTCCCGGTCTACTTGATGATTCCAAGCTCCTTCATGATGGCGCCGAAATTGGCCAGTTCGCTGTCCATCTGCTTTCGGGCCTGCTCGGGACCGATGGGATGGGGAATGACCCCCACCTTCTGGATGATCTTCTGGATCTCGGGCAGGGCCATGACCTTGAAAAAGACCTCGCCCAATCGCTTTGCCCGATCATCCGGGGTCTTGGCCGGAACGAAGAGACCAAACCAGATGGAATAGGCTTCACCAAAGCCCTGTTCCTTCACCGTGGGCACATCGGGATAGTAGGGAAGCCGGTTGGGAAGCATACAGGCCAGAAGGCGCATCTTTCCGCTGTCCACGTAGTCCCGGAGCCCGGGGGTGGAGAAGGTGATGACATCGGCGTCTCCGGAGACCACCAGGAGGGGATTCAGCTTCTTGTAAGCCGTCTCCTTGAACTTGAAGCCGCCGATCTTGGCCGCATTCAGGGCGATCAGGGTCGGCACTGCGCCAAGGCCCCAGTGGGCAAGCCTCACGTCATGGGTCTTGCCATACTCGGCCAGTTCTTTAAGGTTCTTGTAAGGGGCATCAGCCCGGCAGGCCAGGGTAAAGGGAGAAGACCAGATAAGGCCCAAGGGCTTGAAGTCCTGGTTCTTGTAAGGGGTCTTCCCCCGAAGGACCTGGGTGATCATCGGGCCGATGGAAATCAGCCCCACGGTGTACCCGTCCGGGCGGGCCTTGGCGACCTTGTTGGCGCCCAAAACACCGCTCCCCCCCGGATGGTTGATTACCTTGACGGGTACGCCCAGTTCCTTGGCCATCAATGGGGCCATGGCGGTGGTCACCATGGTGGAGGGGTCATTGGCCGGGGGCCAGGGAATCACGATTTGAACGGGTTTCTTGGGCCACTTGGCATGGGCCGTTCCGCCGAACAAAAAACAGGCGCAAGCCAGCACAACCAGACAAAAGGGTAAGGCTTTTTTCAGCATTGCAATCCACCTCCTGAATGAAAGTTTGCATCCCATCCGGCCCCCGGACGACTCCCGGGAGCCTCCTTCTCCGGCGCCATCCCCGGTGCCTGCCACCTGAAGAAGTGTGACCTCCTGACCCCGGGAAAAAAGCTTGACGGAGATTGGTCTAACATTATACATATAACATATATGCCGTCAACATTTTTTTCCGCATATGGATCAAATGAGCCAGGTTGACCGCCAAGCAGATGAGGTGATAAGAAGCTGAGGGAAAACAACCGAAAGGGAGGAGAGAGGAGCCGGGGGCGTTCCCCCGGCTTCCACGAAAAACGCCGGCAGGATATTGAAATTTTGAGGAATCGCCGTTGAAACCATTCAGTCCCGTCAACAAGCAGTCCCGAATATCGGAAGAGGTGGTGACCCAGCTCAAGAGCGCTATTCTTTCGGGTGAATACAAGCCGGGGGAAAAGATGCCACCGGAACGGGAACTGACCGAACAGTTCCAGGTCAGCCGTGTGGTCATCCGGGAGGCCATCCGGGAACTGGAACTTACGGGTTTCGTCAAGATCCTCCAGGGGCCCACCGGCGGGGCCTATGTCACGGATCTCTCCTTCGAGCACCTAAGCAACGCCCTGTTGGATCTCTTTCTGGCCAACAAGCTCTCCGTGGCCGAGGTCATCGAAACCCGCCTCCACATCGAACCGGAAATAGCCCGGCTGGCCGCCCTGAAAGTCGACGAACAAGCCGTTCGGCGCCTGACCCGGGCCCTTGAAAGGGAACTGGAATTCGAAGCCTCCCATGCCAAGCGGGTCACCCGCCGCTTCGAGGTGGACCACCTCCTGGCCGAGATGTGCGGAAATCGCCTTTACCAGGCCATATCCAGGGCCCTCCTGGACCTGACCCGGGAAATCGTGCTGGTCGTGAAACCCGACAGGACCGTGATCTTCAAGCACGAAGAGCACGTGGATATCGTCCGGGCCATATCCCGGGGCGACTCCGATGCCGCCGCCGAGGCGGTAAGGAGACACATCCGCACCATCGGTGAAGGGCTCGTAAAACTGGAAAAGTCCTACCGTAGACAAAAGGGGCTGGCCGAGTAACCCGTAAGGGGCACCCTTGTGTCGAGTCCTATTATGGCCATCACAGCCCGTTCCCTGTTTTCCCGTCAAAGGCGTCCCCCGGGGGGAAGCCCTGTCCCACTTCTTCTCACCAGGCAGAGCACCAGGACCACGACCTGGAGTCCGATTCCGAAAAGGAGCACGTCGTGAAAGGCCGGGGGGATGGACTGGGCGGCGGCTGAAGACTCCGAAGCCCCGCCCTGAAGAAGGAAGGATTCATACAGGGACCGCCTGGCCGAAAAGAGGGTGCCGGTAAAGGCCATGCCGACGGAGAAACCCACCTGCCTCTGGGTGGCCGTGAGGGCTGAGGCCGTACCGAGGGCTGGAAACTGCCGATTCCCATGCCAAGGAGGATCAGGGTGGGAATAAGGGCGGCAAGGGGTGTCCCGACGTCGGCGAAAAGCAGCAGGCCATAGGCCGCCAGGATCAGGGAGGCCCCTGCAGCGGAAAACCTGAAGGGACCGAAGCGGTCCGAAAGGGAACCGCTGATGGGACCCACCACCATGGTGGTCAGGGAGACCACCGCCATCATCATTCCCGCCCGGGAAGGAACCAGGCCGCGGCCCTGGATCAGGTAGAAAGGCATCAGCAGGAGATAGGCCGGTGCGGCCACGAAGGTGAAAAAAAGGGCCCACACGGCCCTGGAGAAAATCCGATTCCTGAACAGGGTCAGATCCAGAACGGGATTTCGGGCCTGCCTCTCCACGAGAAGAAACAGCACTATGAATACCAGACCCAGGCCCATCAGAAAGTGGACCCAGGGGGAACTCAATCCGTGGTCCCGAACCTGCGTTACCCCGAAGACGAAAAGGCAAATCCCCGCCGAGGAGGTCAGGGTCCCCGCCAGGTCAAGTTTCAGGCCGCCGGCCTTCATCCTGTCTGGTTTCAGGAGAAACAGGGCCATAAGAAAGGAAAGAAACCCCACCGGAATCCTCAGATAGAAGATGGAGCGCCAGCCCAGCCAGTCCAGGCTGAACCCCCCGATGATGGGGCCCAGGATGAACCCCACGGATACGGCCATTCCCAGGAATCCGATGCCCTTTCCCACCTCGTTGGGCGGAAAGGCCTCGGTGACAATGGCCATACTGGTGGAGATGGTCATGGCCGCGCCCGTCGCCTGGAGGATCCGGAAGAAGACGAGCTGCCCGATCCCCCGGGAAAGGGAGCATGCCAGGAGGCCCATGGTGAATATGGCCATCCCCAGGGTGTAGATCCGCTTGCGACCCACCGTGTCGCTGATCTTCCCGATAACCAGCATGGTGCTGGTGTTGACCAGGATGAAGGCCACCGTGACCCACATGACCGTGGTGATATCGGCGTGAAATATCCGGGTGAAGGTCGGAAAGGCGATATTGGTGATGCTCATGTCCATGGTGGCCATGATGTTGCCCATAGCCACCGTGAGAAGGGCCTTCCACTTGTATTTTTCAGGATCAGCGGAGTCAGCCCCTGGATCCGGACATCGTCCGCCCTGATCAACAAAAACCATGCCGTCCATGTGACTTTTTTCCCGTAGGGGGGGAAGAATAGCCTCAAAGCCAGTGAGAAGCCACGGAATAGCCGGTGTGGCCTTTTATGTCTCCAGGCAGGTTTTGAATACCTTTCTGAAATGAAACCCGTAGATCGCATAGGTTATGGCCAGGGGAAAAAGCCTCGGCCGCCTGAAAAGAGACCAGAAAAACAATTTCCAGTACTGGACCCTTCCCCTGTCTTTGATCCCGAGCATCCATATGGATCTGAACAAGGCCCACGGATAGCTGGAATGGAACCGAATGTGGCCGTAATGCAAGCGGTAAGGCTTCCTTTCCAAAGGTCTGTACTCGGCCAAGAACCGCTTTACCCGCTCATAGTAAGGTCTGGGTGAATAGATCCCGCTTATGATCTTCTTGTAACCGTTCAGGAGGCTTTCGTAGCCCATCTTCGGGAGGATGTTCGTTGTCAAGTCTGTGTTGTCCCCTGTAATGTCCTCAAGCAGTCTTCCCTGTTTCACGATGCGCTCGTAGAGCCGTGATCCCCGCGGGGCGTTCAGGAGACCGACCATGGCCGTGATGATGCCGCTTTTTTGAATGAAATCGATCTGTCTCTGAAAGATGGATGGGGAGTCATTGTCGAATCCCACGATAAAGCCCCCTTGCACCTGTAAGCCGAATGCCTGGATCCTTTTTACGCAGGCCACCAGATCACGATCCTTGTTTTGGAATTTATTACACTCCGAGAGGCTCTCCTCATCCGGTGTTTCAATGCCGACAAAGACAGCATCAAAGCCGGCACGTACCATCATGCGCATCAAGGTGTCGTCATCCGCAAGATCTATGGAGGCCTCCGTAGAAAAGGTAAAAGGGTACCTCCTTTTTTTCATCCATTGAATGATGGCCGGCAAAACCTCTTTTTTTAGTTTGACCTTGTTTCCGATAAAGTTGTCATCGACGATAAAGACATTACCCCGCCACCCGGTCTGATAAAGGATTTCCAGTTCCCTCAAAATTTGCTCTGCGCTTTTTGTCCTGACCTTCCGACCATAAAGCACGGTTATATCGCAAAAATCGCAATTGAACGGGCAACCCCTTGAATATTGAATGTTCATGGAGGCATACTTTTTCATCCGAACAAGGTCCCACCTGGGGACCGGGCTCTCCTTGAGATCCGGAAATTCCCCGGTACGGTATACGGGGCCGGCGACCCCCTTCTCCAGATCAGCCAAAAATCTGGGAAGCGTGATCTCCGCTTCGTTTAGGACAAAATGGTCGATGCCCTTGAAATCCTCATGGGCAGCCGTGAAGAGCGGACCGCCGGCCACGATCTTGACGCCGATCTTATTGCATCGCCTGATGATCTCCAGGACGGATGCCTTCTGGACTGCCATAGCACTGATGAACACGTAATCGGCCCATTCAAGGTCCTGGTCACCAAGGGCCTCCACATTCATATCGATCAGTTTCTTTTCCCACTTCTCCGGAAGCATGGCCGCAATGGTCAGCAGTCCCAAGGGGGGGTGTACCGCCTTTTTGGAGATGAATTTCAGGGCGTACCTGAAGCTCCAAAAAGTATCAGGGTACCTGGGATAAACGAGAAGAATGTTCATGTGAATCTCCTTCGGGTTGAATTGTGAATCTTTATCGTTTTTTGTTCGATTGAATAGTCAACTGGTCTCCCTTGCCGCCGTCCGTTACTACTGCTTGCTGATCCCCTTGAGAAGTATTTCCACCAGAACATCGACGCTCTTCTCCATCTCCTTGCGCGCCGGATCGATGGCCCATGGATATTCCAGGCCTTTTAAGGCGAAAAAGATGGCGCGCGAAACCGTCCCGGAATCCGCGACCATGAACGAGCCCTTACCGCGGCCGTATTCCACGATCCCCCTGATGGTGTTGATCTCCCAGCTCGAATAATCGGATGTCAGACTGGAAATGAACTCATAGTGCTTGAGGTATTCCTCCGCTATTGTGGTGTACTGATCAGCCTTTTCGCTGAGGTACCCGAGACGGACAAGGACGAACTTCCTGAATTTGTCGTAAGGGTCGTCCTCCTTTTCGACGGCTTTCCCGATGGTATCCTTCAGGCCATCGATTTCCTTTCGGATGACCTCGGCAAAAACCTCCTCCTTACTCCTGAAATAATAATAAAGTGTGCTCTTTCCCTTCCCTGCGGCCCTGGCGATATCTTCCATGGTGGTCTTCTCGAGACCGAAACGGGAAAAGAGTCGGGCTGCCGCTGAAATGATTATTTCTCTTTGTTCGTTATCGTTTGCCATAAATGATCCTGGAGTTTGGACTTTTCGACCAAATCAGGCCCTTTGTCCAGAGTAGACCATCTCTCCCGCATTAGCAAGCCGTTTATCGTTCTTTCAGGCAAGAAAAAGGCGATGTTATTGATACTATTGAATAAGTTTCGACGACAAAAGTGGGAGAGACGCTCGGCGACTCGCATTGATGAAGCTCCCCGCTGCAAGCTGCGGGGTATTTTGAGCGGAAATGCGACGGGGTCGTCCCCCCTTCGCGCAAAAGCGCTTCGGCGTGGTCGCCTCGCCGTTTCTCCCTGCAGGAAGCTACAGGGTATCCTGGCGAAGGCAAATGAATTTCCCCCAAAATACTACTTGACCGGACCCGACTCGATTTCAGTTGACAGAGCCGATTATGAATAATATTATACAGGATAAGTTAAAATTGAATAATATTATTCAGCTGCTCCTTCAAAAATTTTTCACTTAAAAAAACAGGCCGTTAGCACCTGATGCCCACCCAGCGGGATATTTGAAAAAGGCCAAATTTTGTTCAAGGTCAAGGAAGACGAAAATTTCAACCACCCCGTGAGGGATGCCAAGCGGCAGAGGCACCATACATTGGAGTATTTCGAGGATTCAGATTCCCCGGAGGCAGCGGAAAGCAGGGGCTGACATTTTCTCCGGAGCGGGCGTATTTCGGCCCTGAAT
>JAFDEE010000010.1 GCA_019310525.1 Deltaproteobacteria bacterium
CTGCGTCAGGCTCAAATTTTAATCCTCAAAATACTTCAATGTATTCCTGCGGTTAAAATTTTCGCCTTCCTTGACCTTGCACAAATTTTCTCATTTATGGATGGACACTAGATATATAAGAAAAATCGATGAGAAAAAATCCATGAAAGTCTCTGTATTCATAGCGGAGGTATGCTGGATAATCAAGGAGAAAGTCCCCTTCCTCCATTTTCGGCGAAACGGGACGGAGGGATGGGATTGACACGAAAGGTGCATCAAGGACGGCCGAACTCACCGCAGGGTCCAACCGGATGTCATTTTTTCACCAATTTTTATCTTTCCTTCGAGCATGTCCAGCATGGCCTGCCACCTTTCCGGGTCCGGCATCATCGGCTTGAAACCGGAGAGGAGTTCAACACAAAGTTTCAGGGTATCCATCAGTTCATCGTAGGTGCGGCCCAGTTCAGCAAGATAATCATATAGATCCTGCATATCCTTGTCTATCATGACCTCCCAGAGGCCTCCTCCTCCACAGTTTCCCCCTCATTTTACGGAATATTTCCGTCTCCGGAGTTTCCGGAAGACCTAAAAAGGGTAGACAACGAAAAAGGGGTTCAGAGTTTTATTCTTTAGATTTCAAATTCCATGCCTGAATACTTCTTATGTGAAAAAGGTCCCATGAGCATCGATATGGAGGCTCCCAAAAGCCAAACAGAAGTATATATAGAAGGAGAAACAGAGGATATAAGTGAAGCTTTTGAGAAGGAAGTTTCCTGATGGGAGGGGTTTCTAACACCGGCCATTTACGGATTCGGACCCGAGCAGACCAACAATTCATGCACAAGCGTATACTTTATGGCAAACCATAACGACCGAAAAGGATTTGATTTCACTTTTCGGTTCATTAGTGTCCATCCATAAATGAGAAAATTCATACATTGAAGTATTTCGAGGATCAAATTACTAATCGGCTGAAGCCGTAAGCTTAGGGGCCGAAGGGTCGAGGGTTCAAGGGGTCAAGTGAAAACATCTTTCTTTAAATCCCGGTTTCTCACTCGAACCCTGGGCCCCTTGGATCCTTGAATCCTACTAACAAAACGATCCAACTGAAGTTTTCGCCTGGAAAGCACAAGGTTCTCCCATTTGCGGACTGGGACATTAAAATCTGAGCCTGACGCAGCCTGTCACGCAGTAGCCGTGGCGGAGGCGGAAGATTGCGGAAATTGGCCATTTATGAATGGGCACTCATTAAAACAGGCCTGAGAAGGGGTATAGGAAAAGTCTGTTTCGCGGCTTACATGCCCTTTTCATAAACAAAGGGCTAATTACGAATGAATACCCGGCGAATTGGTCACCTCAAGTAGATGGGATTTGAAAAAATCCAGGGTCTCCAGCCGAACAGGAAATGCCGAAGGTAAACCTCGACCCGGTAGACCCCAGCCTCCAGTACTTCATAGACGGCCTCGCGTCCCCGCCAAATCCTTTCAGGTCTTCCGTTTTTAATGAGCCGAATTTCTGAAGAACATGGGCATTCAATGACGATTTCCCCCTTTTGAAAAGGACATTCTTCTCCCATTACGAGGCTGAAGCCGTCCGAAGATACGAAATCAAACCTGAAACCCTTGGCGGGATGCAGGCCATCGTGTGCGATAAACAATCGGCCTTCTTTCATTGAATCCAGTATGGCCTTCTTGCCGGAATCGAAATCCTTTGAGACTTTATTGTGAAGAAAAAGATGCACATTGATGGTATTCAGGAGAAACTCATAGGAAAGGGGGGTAAACCGGATCGGTCCCCACTTGAATATGCCGCCGTGGGCATCGGATCCCCCGATGGCGGATACCCGCCTTTCCAAGCAGAGACGATCCCAAAAAGCCAGAGTCTCCTGACTGGGCCCCTTTAGGAGCTGACTTTTAAACGCAAGGAACAGGAGGCCGTGAAAGGGCGTCTTCACCCGTTCTTTCCACCTCGAAGAGAAATTCCAGATACAGATTCCATCAAATCCTGTCACAGAAAGGTCTTTCCAGGTATAGGCACGTGATTTTTCCAGAAAGGGCATTCCTTTCTCAAAGGGATGGGCAAGGAACCCCAACCCTCCCTTTGCCTTGACTTGATCTATGACCTCCTGGGGTGGCAAACCGTCTCCGTTCACCGCTTCCTTTAATCCAAATGCCAGGTAATGATGATCTTTCCGGCCGATTTCGTGTCCCATGAAGACCATCACTTTTCCATATCGACCCTCATGTTCCGCGTGAAGATCTCCAGCCAAGTATTCATGATCATTGATGTAAACAAAATCCAACCCTGCCCCTTCGGCAGCAACGGCGATTTCTTCGATGCTTCGGGTCCCATCGGAATACCGGGAGTGGACATGTAAATTCCCCACATATTCAAAATCAAACATGGTTCCTTTTCCTGGCTTCTACCGGTTGCAGAAGTTCCCAAGTGTCCATCCATAGATGGCCGATTTTCGCAATTTTTCACGTACAAATTTTTTCATTTATGGATGGACACTACCTGTCTGTCGTCGGGCACTCCACGGTTGATACCTTGCATTTTCGGCAAATCTGGCAATTGGTAAATCCGGGTTGAATGATACCCGGGCCCAGCGGAGAAACGTTCGTTTGCCAAATACCCTTACCCCAGGGCTTCGAGCGCTCTTATTCCCCTTTTCAGCGGTTGGATTACAGCTATAAAGAAAATGGATAAGATGATGGAAAAAGAGAGAATAATAAATATCCATTGAAGACCGGTCAAGGGCTCATTTTTCATCATGGAGGTGAAAATCAAATAGGTGGGTCCCGCCTCCAGGAGGATGATCAGTGCAAGGAAAGAAGCGCTGAGCATCATGTATAGGAGTCCACCGAAACTGGTCGCCACCCCGGCGATATTCTCGTGCCTGAAATCGGGGTAAAGGGCACCCATACCGATTGCCAATGCCACGATCCCGAAGACCGACATCCCTATGGTCAGGGATGAAAGCGCCATCATGAAAGGCGTCACCCTGAGGAGATGATTGGTGATAACCGTCAGGATTTCACCGAGAAAGATCATAGGGATGACATAAAATACGAACTTTCCCCACAGGAATTTCGCCGGACTCAAGGGTGAGGAGCGGATGATCCAGAAGGCCTCCCCTTCTGAACTCACCGCAGGAAAGATGAACCTGACGGAGACGGCGGAGATGACGAATCCAGCGAGCCCCGTATTGAGGAAGGCGATTTCGTTTTGAAGAATCTCGAGTTGAATCACACTTTTTTCCAGAGGAAGAACACTGAAGTTGTAAAGATAGACCACCATAAGGGCACCCAGCAGAAAAAGCTGGGACCACTGGGTATTGTCCCTGAAAAACACCCTGATGTCTTTTTCTATCACCGAACCCAAGTCGTCCCCGAAAGGAGCTGTCAGGCATTGAATTATTCTATTCAGTACCCTGCCGCCCACACGCCTCCTTCGGGTTTCCAGGGACTTGCTGAATCCCACGAAATAAAGACTCCTTGCAGCCCAGATGTTGATGACCACCAAGGCCCCCGCCGAACTCCAGAGAAGCAGAGCATGAAAGAGATGATCACCATTTTCGCGTCCGCTCAATTGGGCCCATAGCACAGCGGATATCCAGTGGGTGGGCAGATAGGGGGAATCTGGGGTCTTGAGGGCGCTCAGGTACTGCATGACCGAAAAAAAGGCGTCCGGGTCTACAAGCCTCTCGGGTCTCATGAAGCGGAAAAGGAAATAAAGGGCTACAAACATCACCAAAACGAGGAGGATCACCACATCACGAGTTTTCTGAGCGGGAAAGACGCTGACCATGATCATGGTGAAAAGCACCCCGATCCCTGCCGTAATGAAGGCCATGGCCACTCCTAGATGGATGAGGGTCAGGTAGTAAACTGGAGGGGGCCTGTATACGTAACCGTAAGCCATCAATACGGGCAGACCGAAGACAAGGGCCATCCAGGAACTCTCTATTAAGGTGTAAAGCCAGCGGCTGAAAAAGACCTCTTCGAGAGGAACGGGAGAGGAGTGAACAAACTCCAGGTCTTTTGAGAGGTAAAGAGTGGAGAGGGCGGTTATGATATGGCTGAAAACCAGAAGGGAAAACAGCGTAAGGAGGACCATGGAAAGCAGCTGATAGGCAAGCAGGTCTCCGATCACTTCCTCTTCTCTGAAATAGATGAGCACCCGGGTGGAGAGAACGAACATGAGCCCCAAAAACAAAAGGCCGGCTGACATAATAACCAAGGGTCTCTTTCGATATCCTCCGCCCCGCCGTTGGAGGGAATTCCGGAATCCGAGCCACCTAGGGGTCAGAAGCAGGAACAGATCCGCCATTCCGGGATACTTCTCCTTTCTCGGTCAATTTCAGGAAAACACTTTCCAGACTTCCATCGACGCCGGCCCGGGCCTTCAGTTCATCCGGTGTTCCTGAGACGATAATACGGCCAGCTTGAATAATGGCGATTTCATCGCAGATCTCCTGCGCCACTTCAAGAGAATGGGTGGACAAAAAGACGGTTTTCCCCTTTTCCGCCTCACCTCTAAAAATATCCTTGACAAGCCTTGCCCCTTTCGGGTCGAGCCCGACCATGGGTTCATCCACGATAAGGACACTTGGTTCATGGAGAAGGGCGGCACACATAACAAGTCTTTGCTTCATGCCGTGGGAGAAACCTTCGATGAGTTCGTCACCCCAGCCATCAAGCTCAAAGAGTTCAAGGAGACGGGAAATGGAGCGTTCCAATTGGCGGGAGTGATCCAGGTGATACAATCCGGCAACAAGACCGAGAAACTCCCGGGCAGTCAATTTTTCATAAAGGAACGGCCGGTCCGGGATGAAACCGATGGATCGCTTTACCTCAGAGGCCTCCTTCTCAAGGTCCATGCCGTTTATCACGATCCTGCCGGAAGTAGGCTTTAGAACACCCGCCATCATCCTGATGGTCGTCGTCTTCCCTGCACCGTTCGGGCCCAGGAATCCGAATACGGTACCCTTCCCAACCTTCAAATTCAGGTTGTCTACGGCAAGGAAACCTCTGTATGATTTCGTAAGATTGATCAACCGGATCATTTGCTGAAATCCAGAATGGAGATCTCCAGTTCCCCGATGAGCCCGGTGATTCTGGCCTGTTGCTCCAGGTTGCCTTCAAAAAGCTTGATGTGGGTGACATCGGCAGGCATCTGATCCAGCGTAGCGTCCATGGTTATCCAGTCCCCCAGGTAGGCCTCTGTCCAGGCATGATAATAAAACTTTCCCCTGGCGTACACCAGCCCGACGACGATTCGCGATGGAATACCGGACGCCCGCAACAGGGCGGTGAGAAGGACCGCATGTTCGTTGCAATCCCCTTCACGAGTACGCAGAACCTCCTTGGCGCTTGGGAAGGACAAGACAGGCCGCTTTTCAAGGTGACGATAGACCCAGGCCACCATTCTTCTGGCCACTACAAGGGGATTATCGGAATCCCCGGCGATCTCACGGGCCTGGCGGATAATCTCCTCGTCATCGCTTTCGATGTTGAATTCCGGTTTGAGAAAGGCCTTCATGTCCTGGCGTCCATTCCGGTAAGGGGTACGGTAGGACGGCCTCAAAGGAACGGCCTCCTTCCTGATCTGGAGAATCCCGTCCCGGAATTGCTGTCGTTTTCCGCCGCTCTTTTCAAGAAGAAAGGCCGTTTCCTCATCAATACCCTGAAGGCGCAGCTTCAGGTAGGTCATTTCTCGAGGATCTGGGAGGCTTCTATTCACCTGAACCGCCGCAATCTCGTAAAGATCGACTCCCGAGTCGGCTCCTAACCCGGTCGGCGCCCTTTCGGCGTTGGATATCATGGTCGTAAAACCCATGATGCCGCTCTCTTTTATGGGCCTTCCTTCATGGTCTACCCAGACCTTGAACCCTCTCCCCCAAACCCGCCCCTCAAGTCTGAATGTATCATAGGATTCCCCATGAATGGAGAGGGTTTCACGGGCCGTTACTTCTATTTTCATATCCTTTTGCAACATCGAGGAGGGGTCGAAAAATGGCAGGGAAAAGATATCACCCACCTTGAGCTTCTTCGACCTGAAATAGTAATCCAGGGCGGATCCAAGCAGGAGATCGTCCTTTATTTTTAAAGTCTTCGATGTTCTCTTCGCACCGCTTCCGATTTCCAGAATAAGCCTGCGGCCTTCCACTTTCCCTGAAACATTAAATTTTACAATGCCGGAAGCCATGGAGGAATGAAAACTTTTCAACACGAAATTCCGGTACACCCTCCCCTGCGTCACCATTTGAAGGGATCTCCCGAGGCCCATGAGGTTGAGTTTCAGGAAAAGTTTTTCCTGGATAAAATACCCGTCATCAAAGGGCTTGATAAAGGAGACCGAATAGCCCGTTTTTTTACCCCTGAAAAAAATCTCCTTCCAGGTCCTCTCCGCTGAATGAACGAGGGGTGATTCAGGGCCGCTCACCGAGGGTATTGACCCACTCCCCGCCTCTTCCCTGTATACCAGCAGGCCGAGCATTACGAGCCAAAAAACGACTATGATCAGTCCGGCGATGTTGAATAGGACCCTTCCTTTTACCTTCTTCATGGATGAAACGGTCCTCGATTTTTATGAGCAAATCCGTTGGTTCCCGGAACAAATAATTTCGTGGGGGTGAAGCATAGGAAAGGAAAACTAAGGGGACAATGCCGAAGAGAGAGAGAAGTCGCCTACAAGGAAACTCCGATCCTTTCCAGGAGGCGACGAGAATTTTCAAGGAAATTCCGGATGGTTACACCTTCCAGCCCCGCCCCTTCCGCAACTTTCCGCGCAAAATCTTCACTCATCAGGTCCCCCGGCCCATGGGCGTCGGAATTCAGGACAAGGGCTGCACCAATCTCATAGGCGAGATGAGCCACATGACCATTTGCAAGGCAATGGCCCCTGCGAGCGGAAATTTCAAGATAAACTCCCCGCTCTGAAGCGATTTTCACTTCCTCCCGGCTGATCAGCCCGGGATGGGCAAGGATATCCACTCCCGCTTCCAGGGCAGCCCGATTGGTCCCCGGAGCAACGGGCTCCACAATGGTTTCTCCATGCACCACCACAAGCCTTGCTCCAAGGTCCCTTGCCTTTTTGATGAGTTCGGGAATGTACCGTGGAGGGATATGGGTCAATTCGATTCCCGGCACCACCTTGACCGCTTGCAAACGGTTCAGGTCCTCCGCCACCCTGACGATTCTCGGAAGAATGAGGTCGATATTGGATGAATCGGCGTGGTCGGTGATGGCAACGGCGGTGTACTCAAGGATTTCGAAGCGCCTTACGAGTTCGGATGGAATCAGTTCACCATCGCTGAATATTGAATGAGTATGAAGATCAATCACTTCTAACCGTTGGATTAGGTGGTTACTGCATGATGATCATCAGGCCCTTATTCCCCCTCCAGAGGTTGAATGGAGATAACAGGGTCAGGCCTCAAACGAACCGGGAATGGATATCCCTCCAGGAAAAAGGGGACAGAGTGAAGTGCAGACGCTTTGGCCCTACCTACGAGACCTTTGAAAAACGCCCCCTTTTGCCCAATCTCTACGTCAGACTCAAATTTTAATCCTCGAAATACTCAATGTATTCCTGCGGTTAAAATTTTCATCTTCCTTGATCTTGAACAAAATTGAACGTTTTTCAAAGGTCTCCCTACATCTTGTATTTTCCAAAATCATCAGGACCCAATTTCTCCAGGATCTCTTGCCATTTTTTGCCCTGCTCTGATTTGTCTTCAGGCTCGGCTTTCAGGTCGATCTGCGAGGACTTGGAAATCACCTCTTCTGAAACGAAAATGGGGGCTCCCATTCTCAAGGACAAGGCAAGGGCGTCGCTCGGCCGGGCGTCAATTGAAATCTCGGTTCCCTGGTGGTTCAGGTAGATCAGGGCGTAGTAAGTATTGTTTTTCAAATCACACACTTCCACCTTACTCACCCTCAGATTGATCGTGTCCATGATGTTCTTAAGGAGATCATGGGTCATAGGTCGCGAAAACTTGATGCCTTCCAACTCGCTTGCGATGGCGGTGGCCTCAAGCAAACCGATCCAAATGGGAAGGGTCCTGTCGCCATCGATCTCCTTGAGAATGACGATAGGGCTGTTGGTCAGTGGATCCACGGTTAGTCCGGATACGACCATCGGTCTATACATGGTGACCTCCCTCTACATTCTTCAAAAAAATCTTAAACATCCCGGATTTTTTGTCAATAAGGCGGTAGTTTGAGCTTACCCATCCGAGATCGGCAACCTAAGGGGCAAAGTTTACAAAAAACTTGATTTGTCGCACAGATCCGTTCTATCAATAATCACCCATTTTCAAGGCACGAGAGGATTTTCAAATATCATGACGACAGCATTCGATGAAAAAAACGTCTTCCCCTCCGCACCTGATCACAAGCCGGGATTTCTTTTGGGCCGGCTCCTTTTCAGGCTCTTCAAAAGGGTCCGGCTGGATGAAAATATGGTGGAAAACTTAAAAAAAATGCACAGGGAAGGTGCTGTCGTCTACGCCATAAAATACCGTGGCCGGCTGGACTTCCTCCTTTATCATTTCAGCTTCCGCCGCCACCGTCTTCCCTATCCCAGAATCGCCTTTGATCTCGATATATCTATGCTATTACCCTTCACAACCTTTGTAAAGACAATTCTCTCCCGTCTCTCCTTCGCCTTGAAGACCGGACACGCCCCATGCCCTTACCAGTCCGGCTTCTACAGAAAAGCCCTTGAACAAGGTACGCCGTTCCTGGTTTTTCTCATAGACCCAAAGCGTTTTTTCAGACACTTCGTACATTCAGAAAAGGATCATCTGGAATTCCTGATTGAAACCCAGATGGAAATGGAAAAACCCATCTTCCTGGTGCCTCAGCTTTTGCTTTACAGCCGCAAGCCGGAACGGGAACACTCTTCCCTCACCCAGATCCTTTTCGGAGACAAGGATAATCCGGGAATCGTCCGAAAGGTGGTGCTCTTCTTCAAGAATAACAGGCGGGCATTCATTGATTTCGGGAAACCCCTGAACCTGAAGAGTTACCTTCTGGAGCAGCCGCCAGAGAGGCCGGTCCCGGAAATGGCCGCGGAAATCCGGAACCTCCTCATTGAACGAATCGACGCTCAAAAGAGAATCGTCCTGGGGCCCATCATGAAATCCAGACAACAGGTCAAAGAGACCGTGCTGACAGACCCCAGGGTTCAAAGCAGGATGGAGAGCCTGGCATCAATCAGGAAGAAATCCCCCTCCGCCATCAGGAAACAGGCCGGGGAATATTTCGACGAGATCGCGGCGGATTATAATTCAGCCTATATCCAGGCGTTCCGCCTGGCCTTAAGGTGGCTCTGGACAAAGCTCTTCGACGGTATAGAGGTGGACCCTGCGGGTCTGGCCCAGGTCAGAGAATGGGCCAGGAAGGGCAATCTAATCTATGTTCCTTCTCATAAAAGCCACATCGACTACCTCATTCTCAACTATGTCCTATACGACTACAACTTACATTTGCCGAGGATCGCGGCGGGCAGAAACCTTGCATTTTGGCCCATGGGACATATCTTCAGAAAATGCGGGGCATTCTTTATCAGGCGATCCTTTAAAAATGCGAAACTCTACCTCGAAGTCTTCAACCGCTATATCAAGGCCCTGCTGGAAGAGGGACATTCCATCGAATTCTTTATAGAGGGTGGGAGAAGTCGAAACGGAAAATTGATTTCCCCCAAAACAGGATTCCTTTCCATTCTGCTTCAGGCCTACCAGGAAGGATTCTGCAAGGATCTTATCTTTGTCCCCACCTCCATCGTTTACGACAGGGTTATGGAAGAAAAATCCTATCTGAGGGAAATAGATGGGAAACCGAAGGAACAGGAAAGTTTTCTTCAAATGCTCAAGGCGAGACGCTTCCTGAGAAAAAAATATGGAAAGATCTATATCCGTTTCGCCGACCCAATTGCACTAAAGGATTACCTGGAGAATAAAGGGTATTCCGGGCAGGATACCTCCCGGGAGCTGGCCTATCATATCGTTCAATCCATCAACCAGGTGACCGTGGTCACTCCCCTCTGCCTGGTTGCAACGGCGATTCTAGCCAACCACAGGCGAGGGTTTCACGAATCCGAACTGGTGGATACGGTTACTGTTCTTCTGGATTTCCTCAAGAAAAAACGCTTTCCTCTATCAGCCAATCTTTCGAACGCCCGGAAAGCCGTTCATGATACATTGCCCCTCCTGGTCGATTGGAAGATCGTAAACTCCCTGGAATCCCAGGAAAGAGGCAATGATTCCCTTTACTATATCGAGGACGAGAAACAGCTTGAACTTGAGTATTATAAAAACAGCATCATCCACTTCTTCATATCCCACGCCCTTGTAGCGCTTTCCCTGTTGAAAGGGGCCGGAGAGGCCGACCTTGAAACGATAATTTCCGATTCGGATTTTTTAAAAGAACTATTCAGGCAGGAATTCATATTTGAAAAATCCGGGGACTCAAGAAAAGAAATTCTCACAATCCTTCAAGATTTCCAGGATCTGCACCTTGTCGATCCGGCAGGCAGTGGATTCAGGGTCACGAAGCTCGGGGTCGAAAAGCTGGGGATCTGGGCTTCCCTTGCCAAGACATTCGTCGAATCTTACTGGATCGTAGCGAAAACCCTGAACGACAACCCGGGAGCCAAAAGAGGGGAACTCTTGAAAACCATCTCTAATGCCGCAAGACGTTATTACAAGCTTCGGGTTATCGAACACATCGGCGCCCTTTCCTCCGTTACTTTTAAAAACGCCTTTACCGTCATAAGACAGGATTCTTCAAGAATCGCATCTCACCCACAGGAAGCGTCTGAAGAAGGGTCTTCGGATCCTCTCTCCGTTTTGGAACGACGCCTTTACACTTTTTCCCATTATAAGTCCCTGGGAGGATAACAAAGACGGCCCGATCCGGGGATCGGGCCGTCTTGTGCCGTTCATGCCTTCTTATGGGGAAACATCCTCGGGCAAAGAGAATCACCCGGGTTGAGTCAGAAAAGAATCAAACGAAACTGTACTCCTTCTCTTTCAACTTGGCCTGGGCCGCTGCAAGACGGGCGATCGGAACCCTTGGAGGAGAGCAAGATACATAGCTCAAGTTGATATGATGGCAGAAGCGGATCGCATCCGGATGTCCTCCGTGCTCTCCACAAATTCCGATCTTCATGTCCGGCCTGGTCTTCCGGGCCCACTCCACCGTGATCATCATAAGACGTCCCACGCCCTTGATGTCCAGGATCTCAAAAGGATTATGCTGGAGGATTCCCCTTTCGTTGTAAAGGGGGAGAAACTTGTTCTCAGCGTCCTCCCTTGAAAAGGAAAAGGTGGCCTGGGTTAGATCATTCGTTCCAAAGGAGATAAACTCGGCCAACTCCGCAAGCCTCCCCGCCCGCATGCAGGCCCGCACAACTTCGACCATCGTTCCGAACTTGAAATTCAACTTGATACCGTACTTCTTTTCAACCTCCCGGTGTATCTCTTTGACGTATCGATGGACGAATTTCAACTCCTGAAGAGTACATACCTGGGGGACCATGATCTCCGGAAGAACCTTGATGTCTTCCTTCAGGCACTCGGCAGCGGCTTCCAGGATCGCCCTGATTTGCATGGCATAGATCTCCGGGTAAGTGATTCCCAGCCGGACCCCTCGATGTCCCAGCATGGGATTGGTCTCAGCAAGTGCTTTGACCTTTTGGAGAACACTTTCCCTGGCGGAGATCATTTCCTCGGCCAAATGCTTGTCCTTGAGTTCCTGGAGCGCCTGAGTGATCCTTTCGAGGCTTTCCGCGTACTTGGTGTGGAGTTCGGGATCCAGGAGCTTAAGGGTGTCCGGAAGGCCCGCCATGCCTTCAACTGTCTGCCGTAATTTCTTCAGGTGACTGATTTCATGAACCAACTCTTCCTCTGAGGGAAGGAACTCATGGATCGGGGGATCCAGGAGGCGTATTGTGACCGGAAGCCCGTCCATGATGCGAAAGATCTCTTTGAAATCCTCCCTCTGAAAGGGGAGGAGTTGTTCGAGGCAGGCCTTTCTCTCCTCAGGGCTCTCTGCAAGAATCATCGCCTGGACGATGGGGAGCCTTTCCGGCTGGTTGAACATACGTTCCGTCCGGCAGAGTCCGATGCCCATAGCTCCGTATTTTCTCGCCTTTGTCACGGATTCAGGGGTATCTGCATTAGCCATGACCTTCAGTTTGCTGATATCATCGGCCCATTCAAGGAGCACAAGGAGATCCTCTACGAATTCAGGTTCAATGGTGGGGACGACCCCCTGATAGACGGCCCCCGTTGTCCCATCAATGGTGATCGTATCCCCCTCACGGAGATGAATCCCCCCTACCGTGGCTTCCTTGGCAATGTGGTCGATGGATATAGCTTCGCACCCGGATACGCAGGGTTTTCCCATACTTCTGGCCACCACCGCGGCATGGGAAGTCTTTCCCCCTCTGCTTGTGAGGATCCCCTGGGAAGCGAAGAAACCATGGATGTCTTCCGGTTTGGTCTCCTCTCTGACCAGAATGACCTTTTCACCCAGCTTTGCCTTGATCTCGGCCCTGTCCGCATCGAACACGATTTTCCCCGAAGCCGCACCCGGAGAAGCGGGCAGTCCCTGGGCCAGGACTTGGAAACGGGCATTGGGATCAAGCCGGGGGTGGAGGAGTTGGGTCAACATATCCGGTTGGACCCTTAGAATGGCCTCTTCTTCCGATATCAGGCCCTCATTGACCATATCAATGGAGGTCTTGATGAAGGCGGAGGCGTTCATCTTGGCATTTCGCGTCTGAAGGCAATAGAGTTTTTCTCTCTCAATGGTGAATTCAAAATCCTGGACCTCTCTATAATGCTTCTCAAGGGTGTGTCTCAGGTCCTCAAGCTCCCGGTAAACCTTGGGCATGTCCCTTCGAAGTTCACTGATCGGTTTCGGGGTTCTGATGCCGGCCACCACATCCTCACCTTGGGCATTGATCATGTACTCTCCGTAAAGCCGGTTCTCGCCTGTACCGGGATTCCGCGTAAAAGCCACACCGGTGGCGCTATCCTCCCCCATATTCCCAAAGACCATCGTGCAGACATTCACCGCCGTGCCATTCGCCATTTCCGGGGTGATCTGAAATTCACGGCGGTAGTCGATCGCCCGCTTTCCCATCCACGATTTGAAAACGGCCTCCACCGCAATCTCCAACTGGACGTAAGGATCACTTGGGAAAGGTTTACCGGTCTTTTTCTTGACCAATTTGTTGAACTCCCGGCAAATCTCCTTCAAAGCGGCGCCGTCCAATTTGGTGTCATCCTCGGCATTCTTCTCCTTCTTAATACGCTCGAATATCTCGTTGAATTCCTCATCCTTCATTCCCATTGCAACGGTGCCGAATAGCTGGATCAGCCTCCGGTAGGCATCGTAAACAAAACGTTCGTTTTTGGTCAGCTTAATGAGGCCCTTGACGCAATCATCGTTGAGACCGAGGTTCAAGATCGTATCCATCATTCCAGGCATGGAAATCGCCGCCCCGGACCGCACGGATACCAACAACGGGTTTTGCGGGTCTCCGAACCCTTTCCCCGTCTTCTTCTCAAGATCCTTCATAGCCTGCTTGATCTGCTCCAACATCTCCGGTTGAAGGCCTCCCTTCTTTTTCTCAAGATAGGAGAGGCAGGCTTCGGTGGTAATCACGAATCCGGGTGGGACCGGCAGCCCCATTTGTGTCATAGCGCAAAGGTTCGCACCTTTACCGCCCAGAAGTTTCTTGTTCTGGGGATCTCCTTCTTCAAAGGAGAAGACGAACTTTTCAGGTTTCATCATTCCCTCCCTCGTCTCTTTTCCTGGTATATTGAAACAGGTAGGCCAAACAAAGCAGAATTGCCGCCAACACAAAGGTATTTAAAAGGGATTTTCCCGGGAAAAACATCCAGGAAATCAAAAAGGCCAAAAAAACAGCAAGGATGACACGCACGAAAAAAAGGGCAACCATCGATTTCATAGGAATCCGAAGGTAAAGGTTGTTAATCATACACTATAGATGGCTGAGAACCCCAAAAACCATCCGAAGCCGATTCACCGGGACTCCCTCCTCAGGACTCTCTCTTGAAAGGGATCACCCTGGCGGGACCTTCTCCCGGTTTTTTTCGGGTGGATGGACTTTCCTTTTGGGTTTTCTTGTCTGTGAATGGGCTTTTTACCTCCCCGAGTCGTACCGGTTGCCCTCCCATGGTGAAAGGAACGCCGTTGATGTATTCTTCTCGAAGAATCCATGTAATGGTTCGGGAAGGGATAGTCAACAACAGCAGGGTCACCTGGTACCAATCCTTCTTGACATCAGGAGCAATGGACTCGATCCGGGCATAGACGGCGGGCTTTTCCTGATAATGAATCAGGACGAGATCACCCTCCCTGCGGACGGGGTATTCCTTTTTCATCATCTTCCCCTCCCCTCTCATGCCTGGTATTATTATACCTGAATCTTGCATTAACAATATTGAACTCGATAAGAATTTAATAGAAATTCGTCTTCGGTTGACGCGACACACAAGATTCACGTCATACTTTCCGGAACCTCCTGCAGATTCCTTCCTCTTGGGGCTATTCACTCTTTCAAAAGACTTCCAGGGTCGGTTCTTAATTTATCCAGCTTTGCCTCGAATCCTTCGCCGAGAGAAACCCCCATTTCTTGGGCCCTTTTCTTGGCCGCCAGCCCTATGTTGCGTGTATCACGGTAAAAAGCGTCCGTTTTTGCAGCATGGGGGTCAAACGAGGCAAGCCTGTCCTGTTCCGAAACGTGATAGGCCACCCGAGAGATCAGTTTTTTATATTGGTTGCCTCCGCATTTCGGGCACTGAAGCTCACTTTCTTGGTCTTTAGACATGATCAACTTCTGAAACTGGGTGGCACAAGCGAGGCATTCATATTCATAAATCGGCATACTTTCCTCTCCTGGACCTTTCCAGCGGAACAATTAATCAAAAGAAGTCAATTTCAGCATACCACAGCCTCATGAAGCAGGCAACGTGCAATCGGAGACGATCGGGCGCATCTGGATCAATAGAACCGTTCCCTGTAATTTCGGCACACATAACCCGGAGGGGTCGGACAGGCCCTTTCGTGCCAGGGCCTGTCCTCTTCTTCCCGGTCACTGAAGGTGCACACATTGGACACTGCGTTGCTGAGGACCGCCGGTTCGTTGTCGCCCCTTGCAATGTAATACTTACAGTTCCAGCAGCAATCCCTGGCCACCCGTCAGTCCTCCGTATGAGACGCTTCTTTCATCTATGAATTTTATCCATGTCCATACATAAACGGCCAATTTTGCGTCAGGCTCAATCAGGTCGATTTTGATCAACCAAGATACACGAAAACGAGATATTCCGCCACCGGGAGATGATCAATAGGCTCCAAGGACCTTTTACATTGATTGAATGATGCTGCTTATGCTAATCTTTCGAAAAAATCAAGTAAAACAAGGGGGCAAGTTCATTTCAGACCCTGCATCTCGAGGTAAAGTTGGCGTTTTGCAACGGTCTCACTGAGTGCACCAGGGACCTGTCCGGGGGGATCCAAGGTGAATGGGGTGAGAGGTTTTCATGAAACTCAGAGTCATCCTCATTCTATTATCCCTTTTGGCCTTTATGTCATCGGCCACGGCCGGGTATCTATACTATTCCTCCTCCAAGAAAACCGCCTTCCGGGAGGCCCATCGGCAAGCAGTCCTCCGGGTGGAGACCATCAGGGGACATCTCAACTTTCAGTTCAATGAGTATTTTAAACTCGTAAGGGTTCTGGCGGGTCTCAAGGAGCTTCGAAGGGCCCTTCTCGTGCGCCGCCAAGAAACCCTTCAGGCGGCCGACCATATCCTGGATCATTTCAAAAAGGCCCTTGGGGTCGATGTCTGCTACTTGATGGATAGTGAGGGGAACACCCTTGCATCGAGCAACCGGAACGAGAAGGACAGCTTTGTTGGGAAAAATTATGCCTTTCGTCCCTATTTCCGGGAGGCCATAAGCGGGCGCGCTTATCTTTATATGGCCCTTGGCGTCACATCAAGAAAGAGGGGAATCTATTATAGTCATCCCGTTTACGGAAAAACCACCCAGGAAACTCCCCTGGGGGTTGTCGTAATCAAGGTCTCCATCAAGGATATTGAAAAGGAATTCAACCAGAGCTACGGTGGGATCGTCGCCCTCACGGATCCCAACAGCCTGGTTTTCGTCTCCAATAAAAGGGAGTGGCTTTACCACTTTCTCATGAAACCTTCCCCCCGAGACATTTCCCGCGTTGCATTGACAAGACAATTCGGGGAAGGCCCATGGCCCTGGATAGGATTGTCCATGAAAGATTCCACCCATGCGGTGGACTTGTCTGGTCATGAATACGTGTTTTATCGAAAGGGCATCAACCATTGTCCCGGGTGGGGAATTGTTTATCTGTACAGGGCGGCGGCCGTTGCCAGGAGTGTTTCCGGCCCCTTTCTGAAGATCACGGGAATCGCCGTCCTTTCCTTATGTGCGCTCATAGGAGTCTTCGTCCTGTTTCTCTACAAGAAGGCAAGCGATCACCTAACCCAAAGGATGGCGGCCGAAGAGGCCCTCCGCGAAAGTGAAAAGACAGCAACAGCCCTCCTGAACGCCCCTACGGAAGCAGCCATGTTGCTGGATACGGAAGGAACGATTTTGGCCCTTAACAGGACGGCTGCAGATCATTTGGGCGGAACTGTTTCCCAGTTGGTAGGGGCCTGTGCCTTTGATTTTTTTCCTCCAGAAGCCGCAGAGGCCAGAAGGTCCCACCACGACTGGGTCGTAGAGTCCGGCAAGGCTTTTCAGTTCGAGGACCATCTCGATGGAAGATGGCTGGACAACAACTTTTATCCAGTATTCGACGGAAAGGGCCGAGTTACCCGGGTCGCAGTCTTCAGCCGTGACGTAACCGACCAGAAAACGGCCGAGGAGGGACTCCGTGTCGCCAAGGAAAAGCTCCTGCGCTATTCAAGGGAACTTGAGCGAAGGGTGAAAAGCCGGACGCGGGAGATCACCAGCATCCTCAAGTATACCCCGGCCGTTGTATTCCTTAAGGATGAAGCCGGCCGGTACAAGCTTGTAAACTCCCGTTTCGAGGAACTCTTCGGTGTCCGAAAAGAAAATGTCCTGGGAAAAACCGATGCGGACATCTTCCCGGAAGATACAGCCGAACGTTTTCGATCAATCGAGCGAAAAGTCCTGGAGCGTCGTATTTCCACCCAGACAGAAGAACAGTTTGATTGCCGGGATGGTATCCATACCTATCTCTGTATCCGGTTCCCCCTTTTCAACGATGGAGACAGGGTGAGCGGGATTTGCGGCATTGCAACGGATATTACAGTACTAAAAAAAGCGCAGGACCACTTGAGAAAATTGTCGGCGAGCATCATGGCCGGCCAGGAAAAGGAACGAACGGCCATTGCAAGGGAACTTCACGATGAACTGGGACAGATGTTGACGGCCCTTCGAATCGATGCGGTCTGGATCCGGCAAAAAACCCGCGATATAAGCATGGAGGTGGCTGATCGCGCCAAGAATATGTGTGATCTGATCGACAAGACCATTGATGACGTCAGAGGGTTGTCCGTTCGGCTGCGGCCCGGTGTCCTTGATGACCTCGGTCTCATTCCTGCGCTTGAATGGTATACCAGGGACTTCGAAAAGCGGACGGGGCTCAGTTGCTCATTTTCCTGCCACGACGTTCCGAACCTTGACGACACCCTTTCGACCGCCGCCTACCGGATCACTCAGGAAGCCCTAACCAACGTGGCACGCCATGCCCTTGCAACCCGGGTTCAGGTGGATCTCCGAAGGCAGGACGGCTTTCTGGCCCTCACCATCACCGACAATGGCCGGGGATTTGATCCCAAAACCCACTCAGAATCCGATTGCCTCGGCATCGCGGGGATGCGGGAACGGGCCAATCTGGTGGGAGGCAGCCTGGACATTCAATTCAATTCCGGGAAAGGAACGCGGGTCATTTTTCGGGTTCCTGTTCCCGTTCGAGATGGAGCAAGTCATTGATCAAAGTAATGCTGGCCGAGGATCACCACATTGTCCGCGCGGGTCTCAGGCGCCTGGTGGAAGATAGCGGCGATATCGAGGTTGTTGCGGAGGCGGCCGACGGACATGAGGCCATTCAAAAGGCCCGAGATTTTCTTCCGGATGTTGCTGTGATCGATATTTCCCTCCCCGGACTGGATGGGCTTGAGGTAATCAGCCGGCTGCGGTCCTCCTTTCCCGAAATGCCCGTGCTCGTTCTCACCATGCATGAGGAAGAGCAATATGTTGTGAGGGCCACCAGCGTGGGGGCTGCAGGGTATGTCACCAAGCGTTCGGCCCCGGAAGAACTGGTGGAAGCGATCCGGAAGGTGCATGCCGGGGGCCGATTCCTGAGTGAGCCGGCGGCAGAGGCCCTTGCAGAACGGGTGGCCAGGGGCAAGGAAAACCCATCCCCCTTGGATCTCTTGTCCAACCGGGAAATTCAGGTTCTAAGGTGCCTTGCCTTGGGTAAAACCAATCGAGAGATCGCTGAGATTTACGGCATCAGTGTCAAGACCGTGGACACTTACAGGTCCAGATTACTCGGAAAACTCAAGTTGAGGAACAATGCCGAGCTTTCCCGCTTCGCGATCCAACAAGGGATCGTGGAGGCCTAGGAGCCATTCCTCCTTCCCCTGGCTCCCGGGGCCCTTAGAAAGCCTCCCATTATGGAACGTTTCATGAGTCAATTGTAAAAAATTTTCCCACATAAAAATCAGAAACATCCCGATTTACAAGCCATTCCGCCTCAAGTATTCTGAATGACATCCATTCACGATTATTCATGAAATTTCCATATCCGCGTTGCGCACTGTTCTTCCTCCTGTTGCACCTTGAAACCGAACTCCTGATCCCGGAAACTCAATGGATGCACATCCCCGCTCTTAAGGTGGGTCCCCCGGTATGAGCCTGACCCGTATGCGCCCGCCTGTGCGTTGCACTCGGAAAACAGGGGCTCTGGATAGGAGAATAAAGCACACCTGGCATGTACTCTGATTTGAACCTAAATAAAAGGATCTCATCAAAATTTTGAACCCAAATTATGCGCGAACGCCTCACCTATCCAAGAAAGGGTAAAAGGATTTTCCCGGAGCGGCCTATTTTGGCTCTGGAGCAGCCTGCCTGCCGCAGGCAGGGAGAGCGGAAGAGCCAAAATCGGCAGTGAGCGGAGCCATGGACGGCGCCCTTCACCCATCAGGTGCTGTCAGAATGCTTTAACATATTGTAATAAAAATAAATTTCAGCATTAAAGCATAATTTAGGTTGAAACGCTCAGTTTAGGTTGAAAACTCTAAAACCATGAAAGGAGGATGGAGATGAAAGTTTTACGAATCACCCTGGGGATCATGTTGATTATGGGATTCTTTCTCATCCTGGGTCTTCCACAAGGTAACGCCGCCGATACCGTAAAGGTCGGAATTGTGTTGCCGCTTACGGGTGCACAGGCCAAATTCGGAGAAATCGAAAAAAAGTCCTTTGATATGGCCCTTGAGGAAATCAACAAGGCGGGTGGCATCAACGGAAAGCCCCTGGAACTGATCATCGAGGATGATACAAGCCGGCCGGAAGTCGGGCGTTCCGTGGTTGAAAAATTGATCAACAAGGACAAGGTGGTCATGGTGGGAGGAGGTTACAGCAGTTCCGTGACTTACGCCGTGGCCGGGGTATGCCAGCAGAATCGTATGCCCTTTCTGGTCAACACCGGTTCCGCGGATAAAATCACCACTTCGGGCTGGGACTATATCTTCCGGTTGAACCCTCCTGTGAGCCACTATGCAGACGCAATCACGTCCTTGTTGGCAGAAAAGATCAAACCCAAAACCGTCGCCATTCTTCACGAAAACTCCCTCTTTGGAACAAAGGGGGCCAAGTCTTTTGAAAAGATCTGCAAAAAGGCAGGATACAAGGTTCTCATGAAAGAAGGGTATGAACATGGCGGGATCGATTTCAAGCCGGTGCTCATCAGGGTAAAGCAGCTTAACCCTGACATCGTCTACATGGTGTCTTATATCATGGATGCATCCCTGCTGATGAAGCAGGCCAAGGAGCTGAAACTCACCCCAAAGATGTTTATCGGCGGTGCAGCGGGTTTCACCCTTCCAGAGTTCGCCCAAAATGCCGGGGTGGCCTCTGAAAAAGTGATTTCCGCCACTCTGTGGCATCAGGTCCTGCCCTTCCCGGGTGCCATGGACTATTACAAAAAGTTTGTGGCAAGATATAAGAAACCAACGGAATATCACGGCGCCGAAGCTTACTCCGCCGCCTATGTCATAGCGGATGTGTTGAGGCGGGCAAAATCCTTCAAGAATACCGATATCAAACAGGCCCTCGCAGAGACGGATATGATGACCGTTTTCGGACCGGTGAAGTTCACCACCTGGGGGAAAATGAAAAATCAAAACAAGGCCAGCACTTACGTGGTCCAATGGATCAACGGAAAGCTGGAACTGGTGTGGCCCGCAAATCTCGCAACCAAACCCTTTGCATACCCGATCGATTGGTTGAAGACTTGGGGTTATTGATTGGCACAGGGGCGGCTCGGTTCACGGGTCGCCCCGATTATGATTTCCATAGGGATGGCGTCCCACCGAAAGGAATCTGTATTACTCCCGGATTCGCTTTTTCTCTTCCTTCCTGATGGTTGGGGTGAAATTCGGGCGCAAAAGCCAAACCCGGGAAACCGGATTCCTTCCCGTTGCCATCCAATCCTGAATCTTTTTGATTCAAGGATTGAATGCCCGAAACAACCGCCCTTGCATGAAAGGATAACGAGATGGCCGTCTTCCTGCAGACCCTTGTGGCCGGTATTCTCATCGGCGGGATTTACAGCCTGATCGGCATCGGCATGACCCTGATCATGGGGGTGATGGGGATCATCAATCTGGCCCACGGCCAATTGATGATGGTGGCCATGTACATCACCTTTGTATTCTCACACTATCTCTCCATTGATCCCTACTTCTCTCTCCTGGTAACCATGCCGGCCCTGTTTCTTTTAGGCTGTTTCCTTCAGAAATTCCTCCTGAATCCCTTGATGAAGGTGGAATCCATTCTCCCTGAAAACCAGGTCCTGATGACCGTAGGAATAGGCATGGTACTTACGGAGATCGCCCGCTTCATCTTCTCTTCGGATTATAAAAGCGTCAAGACCTCCTACAGCTCCTCGGCCTTTTTCCTGGGAAACATCTCCTTCAACGTCCCCATGTGCGTGGCTTTCCTGTTCGCTATCGCTTTTACCGTTTGCCTGTTCTGGTTTCTGCTCAAGACGGATATCGGGCGTTCGATAAGGGCCACGGCACAGGACAAAGAGGCGGCCACCCTGATGGGAGTAAACAGCGACAGGATCACCATTATCACCTTCGGCCTGGGTTCGGCCCTTGTAGCGGCTGCAGGCAGTCTTCTGATCCCGATTTTCTACCTCTTCCCTGATATCGGCGGCCCTTTCACCCTCAAGGCCTTCGTGATCACGATTCTCGGTGGATTGGGAAGTACGGTGGGAGCAATATTCGGCGGACTCGTTTTAGGTATCGCCGAATCCCTTGGGGCGACCTACATCGGTATGGGGTACAAGGAAATGATCGGTTTCGTGATATTCGTGCTCGTCCTGGTCTTCTTGCCCGGGGGTCTGAAACGCTTGACCAAAATCTAGAGGACGCCATGAACAGAAAATCGGTTTCATTGGTCGTGTTTGGAATCCTTTTCTTGATCTTTCCATGGTTGGTTCGATCGGACTACTATCAGCACCTCGTGATCATTGCATTGATATGGGTGGTCGTGGGGAGTTCTTGGAACCTCCTGGCGGGATACACAGGGCAGGTTTCCTTCGGACATGCCATATTCTTCGGAACGGGTGCATACACCGCTGGTATCTTTGTAACGAAGCTGGGTCTTTCCGCCTGGTGGGGCATGCTCTTTGGAGGGATCGTGGCTATGATCCTCGGGCTTTTCGTGGGATGGGTCTGTTTCAGGCTCAGGGGGCCCTATTTCGCATTGGCCACCCTCGCCGGAGGGGAAATCATCCGCCTGGTGGCCACCAACTGGGAAAGCCTCACTGACGGCATGGTGGGAATTCTTATCATTCAGACCTTCAGGAGCAAGATTCCATATTACTATATGGCCCTGGCCCTTGCAGGGCTTTGCGTGTATGTCATCCATTTGGTCATGCAATCCAAATGGGGATACTATTTCATCTCCATAAGGGAAGATCAGGACGCCGCAGAGTCCCTCGGAATCAACACCAGCCTGTACAAAAACATCTCACTGCTTATCAGTGCCTTTTTTACTGGGACGGCCGGGGCCTTTTATATGAATTACATGGCCTTCATCGATCCTCACGTGGTTTTTTCCCTTCACTATATCTCCATAATGGCTATTCTGGTCGGAATCGTCGGCGGGGTAGCCACCATCCTGGGGCCTGCAGTGGGGGCCTTCATCATGGTAGGGGTCCAGGAGACCTTCCGAAGCGCCTTCTTCGGATTGGCCCCCAAATGGATTAGCCAGGCCCATGCCTTGGTATTCGGACTCCTGGTCATCTTCGTGATCATGTTTCTCGCCAATGGCGTGGTAGGAGACTGGGAAAGAATCAAGTTCTGGACGACGAGGAGAAGCACCAGCCGACAATAACCCAAGGAGAGAATCATGGCATTCCTGAAATTGGATGGGCTTGAGAAACGGTTCGGCGGACTGAAGGCCGTCCAAAAAGTTTCCTTCGAAGTGGAAAAGGGTGAAATTTTCGGTCTCATCGGTCCTAACGGTTCCGGCAAAACCACGATATTCAATTGCATCAACCAGTATTATTCCATCAACGGAGGGGATATCCTGTTCAAAGGCAAGAGTATCGTGGGCATGAAGACTTACCAGATTTGCCATCTTGGGATCGGAAGGACTTTCCAGGTCGTCAAACCCCTCTCCCGGATGACGGTCCTCGATAACGTGACGGCTTCAGCGTTCTGCCGCGTGAATTCCATCAAGGAGGCCAAAAGGGAGGCCCACAGAGTCCTGGAGTTCTGCAATTTACACCACGAAAAAGACAAAATGGCAAAGGGACTTCCGATCGCCGGAAGGAAAAGGCTTGAGATCGCCCGGGCGCTGGCCACGAAACCCCAGCTCATCCTGCTGGATGAGACGGCGGCGGGATTGAACCCTTCGGAATTGGACGAGGCGATCGAATTGATCAAAAGGATCAGGGACAGCGGCATCACGGTCTTGATCGTCGAACACATCATGAAAGTCATCATGACGATCTCGGACCGTATCCATGCCATCAATTTCGGACAGACGATCGCCGAGGGCACCCCGGAAGAAGTCGCAAACGATCCGGCCGTTATCGAGGCCTATCTCGGAGAGGAATATGCAGCTTAAGGTCAATGGAATAGACGTTTTTTACGGGGACCTCCAGGTCCTGTGGGATGTTTCGTTCGAGGTCAGGGAGAAAGAAATCCTGGTGTTGATCGGAGCAAACGGCTCCGGTAAGTCCACAACCATCAGGACGATTTCATCCTTACTCAAACCCCGCAAAGGAACCATTGAATTCAACGGCGTGAGGCTGGACCAATTGCCCCCCTATAAAATCATAGACCACGGGATCGTACATGTGCCTGAGGGAAGACGCCTTTTTCCTGAAATGAGTGTGGAGGAGAACCTGATTATGGGGACCCTCAGGAAAGAGGCAAAGGCCAAGCGCTTCGAAACCATCGATTATGTCTACGGGCTTTTCCCAAGGCTCAAGGAACGCAAAAAACAACTCGCCGGGACCCTTTCAGGTGGAGAGCAGCAGATGCTTGCCATCGGAAGGGGCCTCATGTCCCTTCCAAGGCTCATGATGTTTGATGAACCCTCCCTGGGGCTGGCCCCGATTCTCGTCCACGAAATTTTTGAAATGGTGAAAAAAGTAAACCGGGAGGGAGTGACGGTTCTTCTTGTAGAACAGAACGTGAGACAGACCTTGGCCATGTGTGACCGGGCCTATGTCCTTGAAAACGGCCGCATACTTATGGGGGGAACAGGACAGGAACTCATATCGAACGACCACGTGAAAGAAGCCTACCTCGGAATCTAATCCATCGGGAAAAATCTCGACCCCGGAAAGACCGTAATAGATCGGCGGAAAGAGCCTCCCAGTTTCAAGGTGTTGCGAATTCCTTTTTCGGATGCCGGGTCGATCTCGATCCCCGACAATGGAAACCGGAACCGAGGCAAGTTGGATGGTCACTGGGTTCGATAGAGCCCCACGGGTAAACCCGTGGACCCCCAAAATACCCGTCTTCGCCTTCGGCTACGCCGCGGTTATCCGCCTTAGGCTTTGGACGACATCACGCCATAGCACAACAATTGTTTACACATTCATCCACGGACAAGCCCGTGGTCTTATGCGAAGGCGGATAAAAATAAGTTGTCATTTTTCAGCCTTCATTATATAGGAATATCCTGCCGTGTTCATCCGGAATGAGTTATCGGCTCCTCTCCATTGAAAGGGCCTGCCGTTGTTTTCCGGGAAAAATAACACGGTGCCGATTCTTGGGGGGAACGCGTTTTCCACCGTTTGAAACGATACACATTTATCAATGGAGGTTTCTCATGAATCAATTCATGGAAGGAGGAGAGAAAAATCCCATCAAAATCCAGGACAACACTTTCAGAGATGGTCACCAATCCACTTTAGCCACCAGAATGCGCACCGAGGACATGCTCCCTATCGCCGAGAAAATGGACGAGGTGGGATTCTGGGCCATGGAGGTCTGGGGTGGAGCCACCTTTGATACCATGCACCGATTCCTGGGGGAGGATCCCTTCGATCGGATCCGAACCCTGAAAAAATATATCAAGAAGACCCCCTTTTCCATGCTCTTGAGGGGCCAGAATCTGGTGGGCTACCGGAACTATGCGGACGACGTAGCCAAACTTTTCGTCGATAAGACTTGTGAGGCGGGGATGGACATCTTCAGGGTATTCGACGCCTTGAACGATTTCCGGAACTTTCAAACGGTCGTAGAACGCATCAAAGCCAATGGAAAGCATTTTCAGGGCACTATCTGCTACAGTCTTACAGAGAGAAGAATGGGTGGAGATGTCTTCAACCTGGAATATTACATCAGCAAGGCCAAAGAAATCCAGGACATGGGAGCAGACAGTCTGTGCCTCAAGGATATGGCGGGGATCATGTCGCCATTCGACATCTCAAAACTTATCACGGAACTCAAAAAGGTGATCACCATTCCCATCCATCTCCACACCCATTATACGAGCGGTATGGCTTCCATGGTGTATCTGGAGGCCATCAAGGCAGGGGTGGATATCGTGGATACGTGCCTCGCCCCCTTCGCCCTGCGGACCTCCCAGCCGGCCGTGGAGCCCTTGGTAGCCACCCTGTATGGAACGGATCGGGATCCGGGATTCGACCTGAATCTCCTCCTGGAACTGGGAAACCATATAGAAACGGTAGCCCCCAAGTACCGGGACTATCTGGCCAAGCACAAGATGTCAGTGATTGATACAGGTGTGCTGCTTCACCAGGTGCCGGGCGGCATGATTTCCAATCTCGTCAGCCAGCTCAAGGAGGCCAAGGCCCTTCACCGCCTGGACGATGTCTACAAAGAAGTCCCGGTGACCCGCCGGGAGCTGGGAACGCCGCCCCTGGTGACACCCACGAGCCAGATCGTGGGGGTCCAGGCGGTCCTGAACGTGCTCTTCGGAAAGTACAAGATGGTTACCAACGAAGTCAAGGATCTGGTTTACGGCCTTTACGGCAAGACGCCGACGCCTGTGGACCCGGAAGTACAAAAGATCGTCCTGAAGGGGTACAAGCGGGGTGAAACACCGGTGACCGGCCGGGCCGCGGATTACCTGGAGCCGGAACTCGATAAGGTAAGGGAAAAATTCAAGGACCTGATCAAGGACGATTTCGACCTGCTGATCGTGGCCCTGTACCCGACCACCGGCGAGCAGTTCCTGAAATGGAAGTACGGGCTTGAAGAGAAACCCGCTTCGATCAAGCCAAAGACCCTTGAAGACATCAGGAAAGAGGACGAAGCCATGGCGGCCGCCCTGGAGCAGGTGTGCAAGAGTCTTTGAGCCCTGTTTTCGACATCTTCTTCCCACGAGAACTCCTTGAAGGGGTTAGAGGAAATGATTTGGATCTTCAGGACATTGAGTTCTTCCATAGGGAAAAAGCTTCTGATGGCCGTGACCGGTCTCTGTTTTTGTGGATTTCTGGCCGTTCACCTTCTCGGCAATCTGACCGTTTACGGTGGAAAGAGCACCTTTCTCTCTTACGTGGAACACCTCCATTCCCTGGGTTTTCTTATCACCATAGTGGAATGGGGACTGGTGATCTTCGCCGTTGTTCATATCGTGATCGGGATGTGGCTCTTCGTGGAGAATCTTAGGGCCCGTCCCGTCAGGTATGTTATGAAGAAGAGCGCCGGGGGAAGGAGCATTGGTTCGGCGACCGCACCATATACTGGAATTTTACTCCTGGTTTTCCTGATCATTCACCTGCTGGCCTTTCGTTTCGTGGATAAAACACGAATCGACGACTTCACCATCCTGACCCAGACCTTCACCCAGATCGGCTATGTGCTCTTCTATATCATCGGTGTTATCATCGCCGCTGTTCACGTAAGTCACGGCTTCTGGAGCGGATTTCAGACCCTGGGGCTCAACCATCCGAAGTATATGCCCATTATTCGGACTGTCGGCATCCTGTTCAGTTTCGCTCTGGGAATCGGCTTCGGATCCATTCCAATCTACCTGATGATTACATTATAAGGGGGCAAAAATGCAATTGGACTCCAAGGTCCCGGCGGGTCCCCTGGAGAAGAAGTGGGATCGACACCGTTTCGAATTGAAACTCATCAACCCGGCCAACAAGCGGAAATTCGATATCATCGTGGTGGGCACCGGCCTTGCGGGGGCTTCAGCCTCCGCTACCCTCGCTGAACTCGGATACAACGTGAAAACTTTCTGTATCCAGGACAGTCCCCGGCGGGCCCACAGCATCGCTGCACAAGGCGGAATCAACGCCGCCAAGAATTACCCTGGAGACGGTGACAGTATCTGGCGTCTCTTCTATGACACCATCAAGGGGGGAGACTTCCGGGCCCGCGAGGCCAACGTTTACCGGCTGGCCCAGATCAGCAACCACATCATTGATCAATGCGTGGCCCAGGGGGTTCCCTTCGCCCGTGAATACGGTGGGCTTCTGGCCAACCGCTCCTTCGGGGGCGCCCAGGTCTCCAGGACCTTTTACGCCAGGGGCCAGACCGGACAACAACTACTCCTGGGGGCATACGGGGCCTTGATGAGACAAGTCCACGCAGGAAAGGTCCAATTGTTTCCCAGGCACGAAATGCTGGACCTGGTGCTCGTCGACGGGAATGCCCGTGGAATCGTGACCAGGGACCTGATCTCCGGCAGGGTGGAGAGCCATGCCGCCCATGCCGTGGTCCTGGCCACGGGAGGTTACGGGAACATCTATTTTTTGTCCACCAACGGAAACAGCGGCAACGTGACGGCCACTTGGCGGGCTTACAAAAAGGGGGCCTTTTTCGCCAACCCCTCTTTCGTGCAGATTCACCCGACCTGCATCCCCGTACACGGCACCTATCAATCAAAACTCACCCTGATGAGTGAAAGCCTGAGAAATGACGGCCGCGTCTGGGTCCCCAAGAACCCCGGCGACAAGCGGGCCCCTAACGACATTCCCGATTCGGAGAGAGATTACTACCTTGAGAGAAAGTACCCGAGCTTCGGGAATCTGGTCCCGAGAGATGTGGCCTCACGGAACGCCAAGGCCGTGTGCGACGAAGGGCGGGGTGTGGGACCTACAGGCTATGCGGTTTACCTTGATTTCAGGGACGCTATAAAGCGGGACGGGAGAGAAGTCATCCGCAAAAAGTATGGAAACCTCTTCCAGATGTATGAAAGGATTACCGGAGAAGACCCTTATGAGACCCCCATGATGATCTATCCTGCCGTCCATTACGTGATGGGAGGCCTTTGGGTCGACTACAACCTGATGAGTACCATACCGGGCCTTTTCGTCCTTGGCGAAGCCAACTTTTCCGACCACGGGGCCAATCGGCTGGGCGCAAGCGCCCTGATGCAGGGCCTGGCCGACGGCTATTTCATCATTCCCTACACCATTGGCGGATATCTGGCAGGAACCTTGCTCTCTGATGTGAAAGAAGACCATCCCGCATTCAAAGAGGCGGAAAAGGCCGTTGCTGAAAAAATCTCCCGCCTTCTTTCCATCAAGGGTCGGCGAACCGTAAACGATTTTCACCGTGAATTGGGCCGACTCCTTTGGAACAACTGCGGCATGTCCAGGAATGATGCGGACATGCAGGAGGCCAAGAAAAAGATCCCCCAATTGCGCGAGGAGTTCTGGGAGAACGTCACCGTTCCAGGGACCCCCGGCGAATTCAACCAGGTCCTTGAAAAGGCCGGACGGGTTGCGGATTTTCTGGAATTCGCTGAACTCATGGTGGAAGACGCACTTCAGCGGAGGGAATCCTGTGGTTGCCACTTCAATGAGGCTTACCAGACGGAGGACAACGAGGCCCTTAGAAACGACGAAACCTGCTGCTACGTATCTACCTGGCAGTTCAACGGAGACGGGAAGGAGCCGACTTTCCATGAGGAACCCCTCGTCTTCGAGAATGTAGAGCTGATCCAGAGGAGTTACAAATGAGCAAGTCCATCAACCTCACCTTGAAAATCTGGCGACAGAAAGGGCCCGATGATAAGGGCCGCATTGAGACCTATGAACTCAAGGATGTTTCAACCGACCTCTCCTTCCTGGAGATGCTCGACGTCCTGAACGAACGGCTGATGCTGGAGGGGAAAGAGCCGGTGGCCTTTGATCATGACTGCCGCGAAGGGATCTGCGGCATGTGCGGAAGCGTGGTTAATGGCATCCCCCATGGCCCGGAGAAGGGAACCACCCTGTGTCAACTTCATATGCGTCACTTCAAGGACGGGGAAACCCTGGTGATTGAACCTTTCAGGGCCCGCGCCTTCAAGGTGATCAAGGACCTGGTGGTGGACCGAAGCGCCATGGACGAGATCATCAAGGCGGGAGGATATATCTCCGTCAATACTGGTGGGGCACCCGAAGCCAATACCATCCCGATTTCTCCCGATGTGGCCGAACGCGCCATGGACGCCGCTGCATGCATCGGGTGCGGCGCCTGTGTGGCCGCTTGCCCCAATGCTTCCGCCATGCTCTTTGTGGGGGCCAAAATCTCCCACCTTGCCCTGTTGCCCCAAGGGAAACCCGAGGCCGCAAGGCGGGCCCTTTCCATGCAGCGGAAGATGGATGAACTGGGTTTCGGAAACTGCGGAAACGAAAGAGAATGCGAAGCGGTGTGTCCCAAGGAAATCTCCATTACCAACATCGCCCGTCTCAACCGGGAGTACATCAAGGCGAGCTTTGGTTATCAAGAGGATTTATAGTCAACCCCGACTTAAGGGGTAATTGGTCTCCATCCATGAAATGAAGCTTCCCGCTGCCTGCAGGGGGGCGACGTGAGCGGAATGGATGGGCACTAACCGGGAATTTCCAACACAAACCCAAAAGGAGTCTCATCATGAGGAGAAAAGTAACCGTTGTCGGAGCCGGCAATGTCGGCGCAACGGCCGCCTTGCGATTGGTGGAAAAAGAACTGGCGGACGTGGTCCTTGTTGATGTCTTGGACGGGGTACCCCAAGGAAAGGCCTTGGATATGGCCGAAGCCGCCCCCATCGAAAAACATGATTCTCGGATAACCGGATGCACCAATGACTATTCCCTCGCAAAGGATTCCGATATCATCATCATTACTGCGGGAATTGCCAGAAAACCTGGAATGAGCCGGGATGATCTCCTTTCAACGAACATGGGGATCATGCAATCCGTGGTGAGGGAAGTGGCGGCCGTAGCCCCGGAATCCATCCTCATCATCGTGAGCAACCCCTTGGACGCCATGTGCCATGTGGCCTTTGACGTGAGCGGTTTTCCCAAGAACAGGGTAATGGGAATGGCAGGGGTGCTGGATTCGGCCCGCTTTTCCACCTTTATTTCCATGGAACTCAATGTTTCGGTGGAAAACATCCACGCCTTCGTACTCGGGGGCCACGGCGACACCATGGTGCCGATCAGCCGCTATTCAACTGTAGCAGGCATTCCCATCACCGAACTTCTCCCCCCGGATCGAATCAAGGCCATCGAGGAGAGAACCAGAACCGGCGGTGCGGAGATCGTAAATCTCCTTAAGACCGGAAGCGCTTATTATGCTCCTGCCTCGGCGGCGGTGGAAATGGCCGAGGCCATCCTGAAAGACAAGAAGAAGATATTGCCATGTGCCGCTTACCTCGAGGGGGAATACGGGATCAACGATCTTTTCATCGGGGTCCCCGTCAAGCTTGGAAAAAACGGTGTGGAAGAAATTATCCAAATCAACCTGAACGAGGAGGAACAAGCGGCCCTTCAACATTCAGCCAATGCCGTGCGTGGGTTGATCGAAGACATGAAGCGTCTGGGTGGTTGAACCGACCTTTAGGGCAGGCCTGAAGAAGGGGCCCGGTGGATATGCACCCCCGGGCCTGCTTTCGTTAAGAATGGGGACTTTTACATCGACGGGGGCACTATCTCAGGCCCTTCGATCGCCCCTCAGTCTAGCGGAGGCCGACATGACCGAGAAATTCACCTACCAGGAAATCTTTTCCCTTGGAGAGGATGCCACGACTTACCGGATCCTGACCGACCGGTGGGTGTCCGGCGATACATTTCGTGGGAAAGATATCGTTCTCGTGGAACCCCAGGCCCTCACCCTCCTTGCGGAACAGGCCTTTACCGACGCCGCCCATCTCTTGAGGACGTCCCATCTGGAGCAATGGGCGAGCATCCTAAAAGATCCCGAGGCATCGGACAACGACAAGTATGTTGCCCTTGAGATGCTCAAAAATGCGGTCATCGCCTCGGAGATGGTCTTTCCCCTGTGCCAGGACACGGGTACGGCCATTGTGATGGGCAAAAAGGGACAACAGATCTGGACCGAGAGTTCCGACGAGGAGGCCCTTTCCAAGGGGATATTCAACGCCTATACCCGAAACAACCTTCGTTATTCACAAAACGCTCCTCTTACCATGTATGAAGAGATCAACACGGGCTGCAACCTTCCCGCCCAGATTGAAATCCAGGCCGTCCCGGGAGACCATTATGACTTCCTCTTCATCGCCAAGGGAGGAGGATCAGCCAACAAGACCTTCCTCTTCCAGGAAACCAAGGCGATACTGTCTCCCCCCACCCTTCTGGAATTCATGGTGGAAAAAATGAAAACGCTTGGAACCGCGGCCTGCCCCCCCTATCATCTCGCCTATGTCGTAGGAGGAACCTCGGCGGAATTCAACTTGAAGACAGTAAAGCTGGCCACCACGGGCTATCTGGATACACTCCCCGGGGAAGGGAACGAGGGAGGTAGGGCTTTCAGGGACAGGGAACTTGAAAAGGAACTGCTTAAAGAATCCCGCAAACTGGGTACAGGGGCCCAATTCGGGGGTAAATATTTCTGCCTGGATGTAAGGGTCATACGGCTCCCAAGACATGGAGCTTCATGCCCTGTGGGGCTCGGAGTTAGTTGCAGCGCCCATAGGAACATCAAGGGGAAAATCACCGCGGAAGGCCTTTTTCTTGAAAAACTGGATAGGGGACCTTCCCGTTTTCTTACCGAAATCCCGGAACTCAAGAAAGAAGTGGTCGAAGTGGATCTTGAACGTCCTATGAACGAGATCAGGGCCTTCCTGAGCAAACACCCCGTGGCCACTCCCTTGAAACTCACGGGCAGAATGGTCGTCGCCAGGGATATCGCCCATGCGAAGCTGAAGGAACGCCTGGACAGGGGGGAAGATCTACCACAGTATTTCAAGGACCACATCATCTATTACGCCGGCCCGGCAAAGACGCCCGAAGGATTTCCCTCGGGATCCTTCGGCCCGACTACTGCGGGAAGAATGGATCCATACGTGGATCTTTTCCAGAGACACGGGGGATCCCTTGTGATGTTGGCCAAGGGGAACCGCTCCAGGGAGGTCAAGGAGGCCTGCAGGAGGAATGGAGGCTTTTATCTCGGCTCTATCGGTGGCCCTGCGGCACGATTAGGCAAGGAATGTATTACCGCGGTGGAAACCCTGGAATATCCTGAACTGGGGATGGAGGCCATTTTCAGGATCACCGTGAAGGATTTCCCAGCCTTTATCATCACCGACGACAAAGGAAACGATTTTTTTGAAAACCTCAACAAAGAATGAGGCATCGAAGAACGGACACAATCTCTCTTTTAGGCCGAACCAAAACCGATCTGCCCGTCTGGAATTATCCAGGGAAGGCGGGGCCTTCATTTCCCAACATATGGGATTCCTTTGTGAATGAGTAATTTACGGAGCTTCCTTATGACCCCAATGCCTTAATGATTTTTGTTTGACATACCCGATTGATTCACCTTAAGGTTACCTCCTTATCGTCTGAAAAAGAGCTTCCTTTTCCAGGGAAAGGGGAGGGAAAAAACATCATTTAAGAGGAAGATGATGACCATGCTGGAACATTTGTTTTCTCCATTCAAAATCAAGGGGTTGAATCTCAAGAACCGAATCGTGATGCCCGGCCTGGCTTCTTTCCTTATCGAGGACGACGGCTCCATCACGGACAAGACCGTAGAACACTACCGGAAGCGCGCCGCAGGCGGACCGGCCATGGTGATACTGGAAGCCCATGCGGTATCACCTGAAGGGATCGTCTCCAATCACCAGGCCCGCATCTATGATGACAGGTTCATCGAAGGCCTTGCAAAAATCGCTGCGGTCATGAAGGCCGAGGGAACGGTTCCCGCCATTCAAATCCATCATGGCGGGCGACAGACATCCGCCCGGGTGATCAAGAGGAAGCCCCTTGCCCCTTCCAGTCTCCCCTGCCCGACCATCCGGGGCGAGGTCGAACCCTTGAGCATCGATGCCATACAGGAGATTGTAGAGAAATTCGGGGACGCCGCGGAGAGGGCTGTACAGGCAGGCTTTGAACTCCTCGAAATCCACGGCGCACACGGCTATCTCATCAATCAATTTCTATCCAGATTCTCGAATATCCGGGAAGATGAATACGGCGGGGACATCACCGGACGGACCCGCTTTGCAAAGGAAATCGTGCGGGAAATTCGGAAACGGGTAGGTGATGAATTTCCCCTTTCATTCAAAATAAGCGCCCAGGAATTCGTCCCCAACGGCCTGGATGTGGAAGAAAGCATTGAAATTCTCCGTCAGCTCGTGGAGGCCGGGGTGGACGTTGTACAGATATCGGCAGGGAACGACGGTACTCCCGAATGGATCTGTCAGCCCATGTTCATGGAAAAGGCCTGCCTTGCGGATTCCGCGGCGAAGGTCAAGAGATCTCTCAACGTGCCGGTAATGGCTGTCGGTAGAATAAACGATCCCCTTATTGCAGATGCTATCATTTCAGAGAACAAGGCCGACTTGGTCTGTATCGGAAGGGGGCTCCTGGCTGACCCTGAAATGCCCAAAAAAGCGGAGGCCGGGCAGTTGGATGACATCCGTACCTGCATCGCCTGCAATACCTGTATGCAATCCATCTTCCGAAAGGGCCGAATTGAATGTCTGGTGAACCCCACGCTGGGAAGAGAGAAGGAAATGGAAATCCGACCGGCGCCGGTACCTAAAAAGGTAATGGTGGTGGGGGGAGGTCCTGGAGGGTTGAATGTGGCCTGGGTGGCGGCGAAACGGGGACACAGGGTGGATCTTTACGAGAAACAGTCCGTTCTTGGCGGTCAACTGAATCTTGGGAGCACCACGGCTTACAAGAAGGAACTTTTCACCCTGATCAATTTCCAGAAAAAACAGATCAAAAAATACGGTGTGCATACCCACTTGAACTGTGAAGTGACTCCGGACATTATTCGACAGGAAAACCCGGACGTGATTGTCCTGTCCACTGGATCCATCCCTATTATCCCTGAGGTTCCGGGAATTGACAGGCCCATCGTATTCCCCTTGACACGGATACTGGATGGAAGCAAACCCTCGGCAAAAAAAACGGTTATTATTGGAGGGGGTGCCACGGGATGCGAAGTCGCTCATCACCTTGCAGAGCACGGATGTGAAGTGGTCGTCGTAGAACAACTCCCCGAGGTGGCAAAAGCCCTTGAATCTATCACCCGAAAGGTCCTTCTTTCCCAGTTGAAAAAATTCGGGGTAAAATTCAAGACCCGCCATAAACTGGTTCGCGTGGAAGACAATGGAGTAGTGGTCAGGGATGCCGAGGGAGCGGAGACCTTTATCGAGGCTGGACGGGTGATCGTCGCCATCGGCAATAAGCCCGACAATCGACTTTACGAGGCCATAAAGGACCTTGGAATCCCTGTCCACCGTATCGGGGATTGTCTTGAACCCCGGGGCGCGAAACAGGCCATCTCGGAAGGGGCCTTAATCGGTCGGACAATTTGATTCCCGTCTGTTCCTTTCCGAACCTCGAATCCTTCTCGGGATCCGAAGGCTTATTTCCCTGACATCAATACGTCATAGGCCTCCCGGATTTCCTTGAACTTCCTCTCGGCAAGGACCCTGAACTCCTCCCCCAGATGGGTCAACTTATCGGGGTGATAACGACTGGCAAGCTTCCTGTAAGCCCTCTTGACCTCTTCACGGGTCGCATTACGGCTTACTCCCAGGATCTCCCTGGGGTCCTTTTTACCGAATTTACGGGTCGATTCGCCGGAATCTCTGCCCTGTTTGAAACCCTCTTCTTGATCCCGACTATATTCTCTCCCCTGCCCCCGGCCTGCTCCCTCCAACCGTTTCCTGTAAACAAAATGATACCAGCCAAGGATCCCGAGCAGCAGGATGTCGTCAAGCCATCCAGGCCCAATGGCGATGTCCGGCAAGAGATCCATCGGCCATAAGACATAGAGCAAAACAAGGATATATATCCAACGGTTCCCCTTCACTCCCCCTCCCTTTCCTCTAATCCTTCATTTCCCGTGCCTTTCGGATCAGTTCATCCCCAAAGGCTTCCAGGAAGAGATCAAGGTCTTCCCGCCAGTCTTTCATGATATTCAGACCCTGTTTTTTGGCCCTCCTGTTTTCCAGGATGCAGTTGATGGGCCTCGCCGCGGGCAAATCAAAATCACGGATGCTGCATGGCTCAAGATCAGCCTTAATTCCCAGCTTTTCAAGGATACGGGAAGCAAAATCGAATCGACTGCAATACCCTTCGGAGGTTGCATGATAGGTCCCCCTCGCATCACTATTTATAAATTCACGGATCTGTAAGGCAAGCCGGTAAGTCCAGGTCGGACAGCCGATTTGATCACTGACCACTTTGATGGGCTTACCTTCGTTTGCGAATACCCTGGAGAGAAGGGAAGTAATGAAATTCTTGCCATAACGCCCGTAAAGCCATCCCGTCCGCAGGATGATGTAATTGGGAGCATTTTCCCTTACGGCGACCTCGCTCTCCATCTTGCTTTTACCATAGGCGGAAATAGGATCTGTTGAATCGTCTTCAAAGTAAGGTTGAGGAATACCTTTTTGGCCGTTGAACACATAGTCACTCGAAATATGGATCATCCTGCAATCAAAACGGGCACAACCCTGCGCCACGTTTCTGGGTCCCTCCACATTTACTTTGCGAACCAGGAAATCTTCCGTCTCGCAACCGTCTACGTCCGTGAAACCCGCGCAGTTCAACACTATGTCAGGAGAGATTGTGTTCAATACATCGATGACCATGTCCCAACTGATAATGTCCAGTTCCTTGCGGCTTGGAGCCACGATCTCATGCTCTTTTTCCAAAACCCCTTTGCACTCTGATCCCAGCATGCCGCTGCCACCCAAAATAAGTATTTTCATCTCTACAATAAGCCCCCTCAATTAAAAAACTTTCCTTTAAATTTTATCAAACAGGTTGAAAAATACCAGAAAAATCTTATTGTTAACAAAAATCTCCGTTGCTTTTGGAAACGTCGATCATATCAAAAGTACAGGGAGGGGCCGGGTTCGATCGTTTTTTCAGGGTGGATCTCCTGAAATTACCACCTTTCCGGAATCGAATGGGAGCCCCCCCAAAAAAACCCGGAGGAATTTATAAATTATGAATTCAAACCCGATTGAAAAATTGTAACCTTTTTCGTGTTATATACTCTCATACCAGAGAGATCCCAATGACCAGACCAAGGAGGGATGTGATTAATGCCGATTTTTGAATTCAAATGTAATAATTGTGGTAAAGTTTTTGAAGAACTGGTCATCAGCTCCAAGAAAGATGAGGTGGGAATCTGTCCGAAATGCGGCAGTCAGGATACCAGCCGCCTCCTTTCCTCTTTTTCCAGCTCCGTGCAGGGATCGGGAGGAGGTCTGGGGGTGTTATCATCGTCCTGTTCATCTTCATCCGGAGGATTTTCCTGAGCATGATGATCCCATGCAGCCGTGTGCTGCACAACACACTCGGTGAGCCTTTCGTACTTTGAAGAGGGGATCCGCCGAATAATCACCTGAGATGGAAAGGAAAGGCTACAATCCCATGGGTATTTTATGGTTTTTATTGATCATCGTGGCTTGGGTCGTGCTTCAGGCTTATGTGTTGCCCAAATTCGGGATCCCCACCTGAATGAGCCAAAGTTGCCAGGTTGGCGATTTATCCAGTAAGCAAGAAACGCCGGAAAAAGGGGGCTTTGTTGAAGAGATTCAAGTCCCGGACGAAACCAAGGACTAGACTTGGGTGATCGGTGGAATTTACCATGTCGGTGAGTTGAACCAGAGGCGAGGGAGTTTACACGTTATAATATATTGATTCCCGATATGGATTGAGGTCCCATGATAAGCGCCTCTATGGGCGGCCCAGGACTTGAAAACAACCAGAGGGTGTTAATGTAAAGGCGGACATCTGCCGCTGTCCACCTCCCGTGAGATTTCCGAAGATCTTTTCTGGTGTCTTACGAAGGCCCAAAGTCAGAAACATAGGAGTTAAAGAGGATAAACTCCACGTTGAGCCGTTTCACAAGCTCTCCCACAGATGCCATATCCCCTTTCTTTCCGGCCTCTTCAACCTCATAGGCCGCATCTTTTAAACGGTGAGCGGCCAGGTTCCCGGCTGCCCCTTTTATGGAATGGGCCAACCTGCTGATCCGGGCTGGATCATTCTCTTCATAAGCCTGATCCAGTTCCTTGAGTTGACGTGGGATGAGAGTGAGTCCATCTTTCAAAAGTTCTTTCATCAACTCTTCATCTCCCCCGGCACGCTCCAATAATTCTTTCTGATTGAAAAGGTTTTCCTCGCCTTCCTTGGACTCGGGTTTGTCCTTCTCATTCGCTTCTTCCTCGGCAGCGGGCGAAAGATGATTGCTGATCGCTTTGTATAGTTCGTTGGGATTCACCGGTTTACTGACATAATCATTCATTCCTGCCTCAAGGCATCGTTCACGGTCTCCCTTCATGGCATGTGCGGTCATGGCAATGATCGGTACCTGGTGGTTGATCACCCTCGATGAGGGGTCACGGATCACGGTAGTCGCTTCAATTCCATCCATTTCAGGCATCTGGATATCCATCAAGACGATATCGTAAGGGATCAGCTCAAGTGCCCTTACCGCCTCTTTACCGTTTGCGACGGCATCAGCCTTGAATCCGAATTTTTCCAAAAGGCGAAGCGCCAGTTTCTGGTTGACGATATTGTCCTCCGCAATGAGAATACGCACCCGCCTTTTCCTTGTCTCCTTGATTGTATGTCGTGTGATCAATTCAGCGGTTTCAAGCCTGGTCCGTTCTCTTCCACTCATAACCATAACTATACAATCAAAGAGTTGACTGCGCCGGATGGGTTTGGTCAGGTATCCGTTGAAACCGATCTTTTTCATCTCAGATGCGTCTCCCCTCATTCCCCGTGATGAAAGCATGATCATGAGTGTATCCTTCAATGCCGGATCCGACTTGATCTTTCTGCCCAGTTCCCGTCCGTCCATCCTGGGCATCTGCCAATCGGTGATCACGAGGTCATAGGGCGCCTTGTACTTAGAAGCCGCAGCCATCATTGTCAGGGCCATCTCCCCGCTCCATGCTGCGTCACAGACGAATCCCCAGGCCTCCAGATAGCCCTGCATGATTTTCAAGTTGGTCTTGTTATCGTCCACGATCAGGATACGCTTTTGCAGTAAATCTTCAGGAGGATTGAAGACCTTTTCCTGGACATCGGTCTGTTTCTCAAAAACGGCAGTGAACCAGAAGGTGGATCCTTTCCCCTCCTCGCTCTCAACTCCGATCTCACCGTTCATAAGCTCGGTCAGTTTCTTGGAGATGGCCAGGCCCAGACCCGTTCCTCCGTATTTCCTTGTAGCAGAGGCATCGACCTGGTAAAAGGACTGAAAAAGTCTCTCAGCATTTTCTTTGCTGATCCCGATCCCTGTGTCTTTGACCAGAAATTTTAATTTGACGGTACGTTCGGTTTCTTCCTCAAGCATTACCTTGAGTACGATTTCGCCTTCTTCCGTAAACTTCACCGCATTGCTGGTCAGGTTGATAATGATCTGCCGCAGTCTTCCAGGATCCCCCCTCAACAGAGAAAAAATCTCAGGATCAATCTCGTAGACAAACTCAAGCCCCTTTTCCTGTGCGGCCATAGCCGGCAGGGTGACGATTTCGTCCAACGATGACCTGAGATCAAAGTCGAGGATTTCAAGATCCAGTTTTCCCGCTTCGATCTTCGAAAAATCCAGGATATCATTGATTATTCCAAGAAGAGCATCAGCACTCCTTCGAATGATTTCCAGGTACTCTTTCTGTTCATCATTCAGTGGAGTGTCAAGCATCAGACCGGACATACCCATAATAGCGTTCATGGGCGTGCGGATTTCATGGCTCATATTGGCAAGAAATTCACCTTTGGCCTTATTTGCCGCTTCCGCTGTTTCAGCCAATTCGCTGGCCCTCTTAATCGCCTCTTCGAGCTGTTTGTTGGTCCTGGCAAGTTCGGCCGTTCTTTCTGCAACCCTTCTTTCCAGTTCCTCATGGGTCATTTTGAGCTTCTTCTCAGTTTCTTTCCGCTCTGTTATATCACGATAGATACCGTAATGACCGACCACCTCGTCACCGATCATAATGGGGGCCGCAATGATGGCCACATGAATCAAACTTCCGTCCTTGCGTTTTCTCAAACTCTCAAATGAGATGGTATTCCCGTTTCTCTTTACTCTCTCAGTTGCATTGCAGGCCTCTTCCATGAATTCATCCGATGCCAGCAGATCATCTATATGGTGGCCGACGGCCTCCTTTTCCGTGTATCCGAATAGTTCCGTAAAACCTCTGTTGATCCGAACCAACTTGTGATCGGCATTGCTCATAGCGATGCCCAAGGGTACGCTTTCAAAAAGATGATCCATGTATGATCTTTGGATTTCCAGGGCTTCTTCAGCACGCTTCCGCTTGGAAATATCCCGGTAAATGGCATAAACCGCCACCTGCTGGCCCTTTACGATGATGGGCAGGGCAAGGCAGGATACATGGATAGGTGTGCCGTCCTTATGAAAGCGAACAGCTTCAAAGGACAGGCTTTCACCCTCTCCCACCTTCTTTGTCACTGACAGGGCTTCATGATGAAATTTGTCCGGCGCGATCAGGTCATCGACCATTCGCCCTATCGCTTCTTCTGAGCTGTACCCGAACAGCCGCCCGAATTCCTCATTGATCCTCAAAATCACCCCGCTGTTATCGGACATGACGATCGCTTCAGGAGCGCTGTCAAAAAGTTGCTCAAGCAGGACAGCTTTCTCTTTCAAATCCTTTTCTAAAAGCTTGTACCTTTCGAGATCCTTTTCAAGGGAATCAATCCTATCCTGAAACCTCTTCAATTCATGGACCAGTTCTTCCCTCGTTTTACTCTCGCCCATTTCAGTGTTCATCGTAGTCTCTCTCTGATGGTTTGAAGGTGTCTCTGTTGTAAGGCAAAAGACTAAAGGACTTGGGTACTTAGTTTTCCTGAATGAATCCTGGAATGGAGGGAAATATTCATGTCTGTTTTCTTTATATCATGTTTTTTGGTTTGAATGCTACCCGAATTATAAGGGAGAAAACCACAGGCCTTCGGAAAAATGAAATGATCGAGATGGGATTTTAAGCAGGCCTCAACAGGAATAATTTGAATCAGCAAGAGATTGGGAAATAAAAAAGGCCCTGTCTTATTCTCGGATAAGATAGGGCCTTCATAAACTTTAAGGCACAAATAAGTTGAAACTAGAAAACCAGTAAGTGATCCTCTCTCTATTTCAACTGGCCGGGCGTCGCCTGGAGATCAAGGATAAACTGGTTGAACAGGTTCTCGTTGTCTTTTTCCGTGATACTTTTGGTCAGTTTTTCTTCAACAAGGTTAATGGCGATATCCACGAGTTCATTGGAAAGAGATTTCCGGGCATTTTCAATCTTGTTTTTTGCATAGTTATGGGCTTCTTCGATCATCTTTTCGGCCAATTCACGACCTTCCTTGATGATCCTTTCCTTCTCCCGCTCGGCCATTTTAAGGATGTTGTTCTGTATCTCTTCGAGGTACTTGTCCACTTCCTTCATCTTTTCCGCTTCTGCATCCCGTAAGGCCTGGATCTGTTCCTTCTGCCGTTGAATACTTTCAAATTCCTCAGCAATCTTGTCCCTGACCCCTCGCAAATAATTTATCAAGGGTGTTTTCCCATATTTAAGAAAAAGAAAGACAAGAATGCCGAAATTGACGAAAAGCATCACGTTGTCATAGATTTTCCGGGCCGTGGACCTGCCTTCTGCAGCATAAGCGTCTGGAACAAAGAGGGAATAAAGCACCACCCCGACCAGAAAAATAAGGGCCAGAATGTATTTCCTGGAAATAGGTTTCAACCTGCACTCCTCCTGCCCATAACTTTAATCATGATCTCCTCGGCCAGTGATGCCGCCTCATTCGACAAGAGGGGTTGCATTTCCTTGACTTCCCTCTCGGCCTCACTGTCAGCCTTGGCCCTAATAGAGGTCACCTTTTCCTGGGATTCTCTCAGGTATTCATCGACCTTGCCAAAGGCCTGGCTTCGGATCTCTTCCCGCTTGAGGAGAGCCTCCTTTCGGGCATTTGCCTGGACTGAGACGAATTCTTTTTTCAGGCGTTCCGTCTCCTGTTCAAGCTCAAGGATCTCCCCCTGAATCTTTTCGACATATTCCTTTCGATCATCGATCAGTCTCATGATCGGTTGAATCATGATCCGATTCAGTATGAACACCAGGATCAAGAAATGGATCACCTGGACAATAAGGGTAGTGTTGATGCTTATCATGATTTTCCGTAGTGTTTATAGCCGGTTTACACCACAAAAAGAAGCAACAAGGCAACGACCAGGGAATAGATACCGGTTGATTCAGAAACGGCCTGTCCGACGAGCATCGTTCTTGTCAAAAGGCCGGCTTCCTGAGGTTTTCTTCCGATCGCCTCGCAGGCCTTTCCCGCGGCAAATCCTTCACCAACTCCGGGACCAATCGCTCCAAGACCCATTGCGAGTCCAGCGCCGAGCAGGGCCAATCCTTTGATGAAATCAGGACCACTAATATCCATTTGCCTTCCTCCTTATAGAGATATAAAGATTTTTTAAAATTAGATCATCACGATGAGTAACAATGCAACGATGAGAGAATAAATACCGGTGGACTCGGCAACGGCCATACCCACCAACATGGTTCTACTCAGCACACCCGTCAGAGGGGGATTTCTGGCGATCCACTTGACCGCCAGGGAAGCGGTGATTCCCTCACCGATACCCGGACCAATGCCTCCAAAACCCATGCAGACACCGGCACCGAGTAAGGCCATGGAACTCGTCAGTGAATGGTTTTCCTTGAAACCGTAAAACAAAAGCATAAGGCTGATGAGAAATCCGTAAATAGCAGTCGATTGTGCGACCCCGAGCCCTACGAGCATGGTCCGGTTTGTAGCGGAGATCGTCTCATGATTGCGGGCAACCCCGCGAACTGCCTCCATAGCGGTGATACCGTTTCCGATTCCGGGACCTATGGCAGAGAGCCCGGTCGATAGTCCCGCCCCAAACACAGCGGCCCACCCTGGATAAAGAGGAATGGAACTCAAATCGAGGAACAGCAGTAAAAAAGCGATCACCATTCCGAAAATAGCGGGCGTCTGGCAGACGGCCGAACCGACGAGCATGGTAGTAAGAATCTTGTTGCTGCTGGCGGGCTGGCGCACGATCCCGAAACATGCGGTTCCCGCTGGCAGGCCGGCTCCTACTCCGGATCCGATGGCCGACAATCCCATAGCCAAACCGGCACCGATGGACGCCCATGCGACCAGCATATTCGTTGAACCGGGTTTCATGAAAAGCAGAAGGATGGATACCACAAGGGCGAATATGGCCGCGGACTCTGCAATGGCCTGTCCAACGAGCATGTTTTTAATGACGTCACCCGACTTTTCGGGCCGAAAGGAGAGCGCTTCGTTGGCCTTTCCCGCCGCATAACCTTCGCCAAGGGCCGCCCCTATGGCCCCGAATCCTATGGCCAATCCTGCTCCAAGGTAAAGAGATGCCCGTATGTATGTAATCGATTCCAGCATTTGCCTACTTGACCTGTAGTGATATGTAAACAAGGGTTAGCATGGTGAACACAAAGGCCTGAATACTGCCGACAAAAAGACCGAAAAATAAAACGAGAACCGGTGGGAGTACCAACTGGTATACCAGGCTGGAGACCACCAGAATAATAATCGATCCGCCCATGATGTTTCCATAAAGACGGAAAGATATGGAAACCACCTTCGCGAGTTCGCCTATCACGTTCAAAGGGGCCATGAAGAATATGGGTTGAAAATACTCCTTGGAATACTCCTTGAATCCCTTGACCTTGATGCCTGAGTAATGGGCGATAAAGAATCCGAGTATCCCCAGCCCCAGCGGTGTATTGAGGTCCTTGGTGGGTTCGCTCAATTTAGGGATGATTCCCAGCCAATTGCAGAGCAGGAGGAACATGAAAAGAGTGCAGATCATCGGGAAAAATTTCTTGGCCAGCTTTTCCCCAAGCGCGTCCTTTGACAAGTCATAAAATGCGTTGATAAGCATTTCAGCAACGACCTGGAAAGGATTGGGAAGAAAATCCGCCTTTCTTGCGGCAAGGAAACCGAAAAGGATCAAAGCACCCATCACGATCCAGGTCATGATGATGGTTTGGATATTGAAGACCAGATTCAGTCCGAATAACTTGTAGGCGAGTTGTGGGAGGTGAGTTATTTCGTCCATATGATACCACCCTAATGAGAGCGATTTTCCGGTTTGGGTTTCATGAATACGTAATCGAATAAAGTGACCATTTGGATTCCAAAGATACCGACCACGGTCGTGACAAAACTGAATGACGGCGATTTGATCGCCAAGACAAGGGGAACCGCCAGAATCGCATATCTCCCCAATATGGATGTCAACCCAATCAGACTTGCCTGTGCACGGGACCTTCCGATAGTCAAAGGAATGGTTTGTCCGATAAGCAGAAAGTTGACGACACTGAACAGCGTACCCAGGACAAGGCCCTTGGCGAGCGCTTTTTCATGGATGGCGAGGAAGAAAAAGGCGATTAATAGGGCCCCCAGCATGGCCCTGGAGCAAATCCTTTTCTGGACTTGTATGACTTCGCTATCTCTCTTCTTCATCCTGAGATTCGTCTTTTTCTTCTTCGGCGATTTCCATAATCTGCCGGAAGGCCGTGTACCCGCCCCCTACAATTCCCAGCAAAATGAAAATCGTGATGAAGAGCCCTTTGGTCTCAAGCCATTTATCGAGATAATAACCGATCGCAAAGCAAAAGAGTATTGACCCGGCCATGGTCAGACCCAGCTGCATGACCAGGTTCAGATCCTCCAACCACTTCCTGTTCTTCTTAAAATCGAAAAATATTGTATTCTCTCAATATTTTCAGTAAGTTGGGCTCACCCTGAAAGGCTTTCCCAAAGTTGTGGGCTCATCTATAATTCAATACTGAGAATCTGTCAAGGCCAAAAATGGCCGCTTCCCTTGCCTATCGGGAGGTTCTAGGCCGTATCCCCATAAATGGAAACAATGGCTCGGATTGAATTCAAAACAGTTGGTTCCTTTCGAACCACCTTATTGTCTCTTGTACCTTCCCATGAGTTCACCCTGGGCCAGGATGTGTCCTTCCACGGCCTTCATCAACTCCCCTTTTGACAGGCCCGGCCCCATCTCCATCGGGGTATCCAACGCGAAGATCTTGAAATAGTAACGATGGGTTCCACCTGGAGGGCAAGGGCCGCCATAGCCATACCGCCGGAAATCGTTGATTCCGTGCTTTGCGCCGTTTTCAAGGACCTCTGTATCAGGTATCCCTTCCGGGAGTTTTTGAAGATCCGGGGGCAAACCATAAAGAACCCAGTGGACCCAGGTTCCCATGGGAGCGTCCGGATCATCGCAGATCAGGGCAAGGCTTTTGGTTCCTTCAGGAACGCCGGACCATGCCAGGGGTGGAGAAATATCCTTTCCGTCACAGGTGTACTGCCTCGGAATCATTCCGCCCTCTTTAAAGGCACTGCTTGTAATTTCTATTTTCATGCCCTTTCCTCCTTTTTTTTCCGATGGATTTCCCTCCCGTGGAGTTCCCGCAAAAAAAATCAATATCGCCAGGCAAACTCCCAATAAACCTAAGCTCTTACATTTCATGACCCTCTCCTATCGGATGCGGTTCCCTATAAAATCTGTGATGAATTTCCCATTTTAAGATTTATAATCCTATTTCTCTTACACTTCAAATTATCCTTCACCGAAAAGGACGCAGGGTTGAAAAGGCTGTTCCGTTACTCTGTCCCGCCTTTCTTCGCCGGGGTTTTTCAATTTACAGGCAAGCGCTTTTCCGCTAATGTCAGAAACAGTATGGAAACAAGCTCACCTACTGGATTTCCTCGTCTTTTTCCTTAAAAAGGAGGTCTTCACCATGGCCACCCATCCGAAAGGCATAAAGTCCGTGAAAGGAAAAATCGTCTCTGTAAAGGGGGAGTGTAGCGCAGGGCACAGGGCCGGGGATATCCTGGAAATAAGTTGCTGGGATACGGGCGGTCTTTGCGGTTTTTTCTACCATGATATCTTTCCGACCCTGAACGTAATGCAGTTCGGCGGCCGCTATCCCTGGGGACCTGCCGACGAAATGGTTCTTGAATGTCCCGACCGCAAGAATCTGGTCACCCTCAAAATCTGGAAGGAATAATTGGATCAACCGGGTGCGTAAGGCGCTTGAAGTACAAGAGGTACGTTTGCGCGCCTTGCGGCCTTGCACCTTCGGCAAACTTGGCAATTGCATAATCTGGATTCAACTCCGATTGCACGAATCTGGAGGAATTCCGATGAGAGTCGCAGATTACCTCAAGGAAGACGAGAAAATCATTGAAAAACTGAGAGAGCTTCCTCCTCTCAAACCATTTGCCGACCAGGACCTGCGGGGGATCCTTGAGTTGAGCACAATCATGAAATACCCGCCCGGGTCCATGATCATCGAGGAAGGGCAATACGACAATCGCATCTATTTCCTGATTTCCGGAAAGGTCGGTATCCAGAAGCAAGGCAAGACCATCGCATTCCTTCAGCGGAAGGGAGACATGTTCGGCGAGATGGGAATCATCGACGGTTCACCCCGATCGGCATCCATCCTTGCCGTGGATGAAACCGCCTGCCTGGTGGTGGACATTTCTTACATGGACAGGCTGGACGGCCTGGACAGGATAATTTTCAGGGGCATCCTATATCGCGTATTTGCAGAGATTCTTGCCAGCCGCTTGAGAATGGCGGATGCCGAACTAGCGCGAACCAAACAGGAGAACACGAAACTCCGCGCTGAGCTAGAGGCACTGGCGGGTCGATCCCGCGACAGCAAGCCGTGACAAGGTAAGGGGGAGGAAGCCTTCACCTGGTTTCTTTCTCTTTTTTCAACACACAGATCTCTTCAATTTTGGTGTGGGGATACTGGCCCTGGTCGTCCTTTTCAAGATACTTGACCATGTCCCACAGGGTATTCAGGGCCACCGATACCCCGACAAGGGCCTCCATTTCCACACCGGTCCTTGCCTGGGCCTTCACCACACATTTTACCTCTACACGCTCCTCGGAAACCTGGAACTCAAAATCGACCGTATCCAAGGGAATCTGGTGGCAATGGGGCACGAGGATGTGGGTCTGTTTCGCGGCGTTCATCCCGGCCACCTCAGCCACCTGGAGTGGATCACCCTTTTTGATCTCACCTTTCCGGATCTTTTGGATCGTATCCCTTGACAACAGGATTCTTCCAGCAGCCTCCGCCCTGCGGCGTATCACCGGCTTTTCCGTGACATCAACCATTCCCATGGCAAAACCCCTCTTAACTCCGAAGTATGATTATCGAATGCCCTGAAACCAACCCGACACAATGCCTTTAAAAGGCACCAAGGATTCATGCAAAGTGCTCTTTTTTCCGGCTGGCCTCGGATTTGATCCGGTTGACCGCCTCCATGAGGGCCGTGAAAACATGCTCCCGAATATCCCCGGCAACGGCCACAAAAAGGATCTCCTCCCCGATTGTAAGGTACCCTTCATTAACATCAGCCACAACATCAACAATGCCCTCTTTCCTTCTGATTTCATTTAATATTTTCGATAGGATATTATGATCATACTTCACCTCCACTCCCCTGACCTCCCGGCCGTTCCTCGAAGTGCCTCTCACGATGCCGAGATGGCTGGCGATCATCCCGATTCGGCTGGCATCGGGGTGGTTTTTCAACTGTTGAATCATCCCAGAAATATCCATTCTCTTTTCCTTAATTATCTTCTTGATCAAGATTGAATAAGGTCCGCGCCATATCCAGATAAAGGTCCCTGGATGGCCTTTCGGCCTTTCGTTTCAGGACGAGTATGGGATCGTTGATAATCTTCTCCGTGATGGAAACGGTGAGGGTCTCGATCGCCGATCTTTGCTCAGGCGATAATCCCTCCAGGCTCCCCAGGCTCTTTTTCAACTCGTTCCTACGAATTCGCTCCGCCTTCTCTTTCAGGGAGATAATGGTTGGGACCACCGCCAAAGTCTTGAGCCATTTTTCGAACTTCAAGACCTCTTCCCGGACAATCCGTTCCGCCTTCACGGCCTCCTGCCGGCGTTGTTCCATATTGAGTTCTGTGACACTGCGAAGATCGTCGATATCGTAAACATAGACGTTTTCCAAGGTATTCACCTTCGGATCCACGTCCCTGGGCACCGCGATATCAATAAAAAAGAGAGGGCGGTTTCGCCGCTTTCTCAGGCTCCCCTTTACAAGATCGTGCTCGATCACGTATCCTCTGGAAGCCGTCGAAGTGATCACGATATCCACCTCAAGGATCTGAGGACCGATCTCCTCGAAGGAGACGGCTTCTCCACCAAAGGCCTTGGCCAAGCCTACGGCCCTTTCAAAAGTTCGATTGGCCACACGGATGGAACTGCAACCCTGCCTCATAAGATGCCTGGCCGCCAGCTCTCCCATCTCCCCGGCGCCTATCAAGAGAATCGCCTTGTCCTGGAGTTCGTGAAAAATCTTCTTGGCCAATTCCACGGCCGCATAGCTGATGGATACAGCTGCATCGGATATACCGGTCTCAGTTCTGACCCGCTTGGCAACGTGAAAGGCCCTGTGCATGAGACGATTCAAGATCACCCCGGAGGTCTTTTCCCGGGTGGCCTGAAAATAGGCCTCTTTGATCTGTCCGAGGATCTGGGGTTCTCCCAGGACCATAGAATCAAGACTGGAAGCAACTCTGAAGATATGGCGAACCGCCTCCATATCCTCATGAATATAAAGCATCCCGGTAAATTCTCCCTCCGGGATTCCCCCAAGGCGCGCCATGAGGGAGATCATTTGGCGACGGGCCTCATCAGGCCGGGGCGTAATGCAGAACATTTCCACCCTGTTGCAGGTGGAAACAAACAGACCCTCACTGACGCATGGGAGGTTCCTGAAGGATTCAAGGACCCTGAAGGATGTCGTCTCCTCCCTTGCAAGGCATTCCCGCACTTCCACCGGGGCGGTTTCGTGGTTGATGCCGATGTCTAGAAACTTGATCATGGCGTCATTCCGCCCCTCAGGGTTTTGAAGCTGTGGTAGTCGCTCAGCCACAGGCTGGCACCAACAAAGGTGAAAATCAAGACCATGAATGCGGCGATGGAGAGGATCGCGGCCCGGCGCCCGCGCCAGCCCACCGCCAGTCGTTCATGGAGCAATGTGGCATAAAAGAGCCAGGTGATCAGGGACCAGATTTCCTTGGGATCCCATCTCCAATAGCTCCCAAGGGCGTACTGTGCATAGATCGCCCCTGTGACCATCCCCACGGTCAAGAGAGGGAAACCATAGATCAGGGTATAATGGTTAACGGCATCCAATGTTGCCAGGGAAGGCAGTCGGTTGAAAAAACCGCCGAATTGCTTTTTCTTGATCTGACGTTCCTGAATCAGGTACATGATCGCCGCCAGGAAAGTCAGGGCGAATATGCCGTTGCCCATGAAAATCGTTCCCACGTGGATGGTGAGCCAGAGGCTTTTGTACATGGGCTTTACGATCGCCTCTCCTCCGGGAAGGGCGGAAGATACGATCAAAAGGCAGGCTGCAAGAGGAGTGGCAAAGGAGCTTAAAACCATCAACTTGAACCGGAGCTGAAAAAGGAGACAGGCCCCGATCACGGCCCAGGCGAAAAAAACCAGGCTTGACTTCAGGGTCAAAACGGGTGCCGCCCCAAGATCATAATAGCGAAGTCCCAAATAAAGGGTCAAAACGGCGAAGCCCGAAAACAGGATGCGATATGACCACCGGTATATCACCTTCCGCTGTGTGACTATATGAACAACGAAGCCACCCGCTGCGAACAGGACCAGGGCAAGGGCCAGACCGAGGAAAAATTGGGTCATCTCACACCCCTTCCTTTGAAACCCATATATTTCGAGCGAAAAAGGTTCATTCCATCCAGAATCCCCGGTTTAAAAAAGGGAAGGATGCACACCGACCCCTCGCCCAGGCCGGGCATGTTATCCGGAAGCAGCCATGCGGCGGACATCCTCTGCAGAGAAGCGGGCATCCAGCAACTTGTTCAGCAGGGACGTCAGTTCATCCCACTTCTGTTCCCTGAGGTAATCCAATACGGGAGAATAAACGATGCCCTGGAAAATCCGCTTGTTTTCCTCCCCGGTGCGTCCCCTGGCGAGGACCACTTCCCGAAGACTTGCCAGCAGGTTCAATAAGGACTCATACTCCGGACCGAAGAGGGCCTCCAGATCCTCCCTCACCTTCTTGGCCATTGCAGGACTCTTCCCGGAGGTGGAAACGGCTATGCACAGGTGCCCCCTTCGAAGAATAGACGGGACAATGAAGTTGCAATCAGCGGGTTGATCCACGGCGTTGACCAGGAGTCCCTTTTTCTTCGCGACCCGGCTCACCAACCGGTTGAGGTTCGGGTCATCCGTTGCAGCAATCACCACGAAAACGCCTTCCAGGAGAGTATCGGAAAAATCCTCACCAAGGTAAGTTATCTTCCCCTCCCGGACCCGTTGATCAAGGTCCGAACTCAATTCCTTTGAAACAACGAGGACCTTGGCACCGTATTCAAGTAAAGTGGCGATTTTACGTTCCGCCACCTTTCCCCCTCCCACCACGAGAGCGGTCTTTCCTTGCAGGTCCAAACAAATCGGGTAATAGAACATAAGATATCATCCTGAAGGGAGAAAGGATCAGCTCCTGGTCAAATGTACTGATCCACCATATCCCTTATATATTCCTCCACTGCCTCCCTTCCTCCCTTTGATTCCAACTCGCTTACGAGATTTTCAATCTTTTTGTAAGTTAAGGGATCACGATTCAAATCGTCCGTGGAACGGTAAGCGCCTCCTCTTCTTCCCACCCTGTAAATAAGGCGCTCCCTGTCGGGAAGCTCTTGGTATCTCCGTATGACGTCCAGCATCTTTTCCTTGTCCTGGGGGAGCTTCCCGGTCACTTCCTCGAGGAGATTCATGATATGGTCGCTTGTCACCATGCTGGTGATACCATCCAGGTGCTCGATGAATACCCTGATTTCTTCCGCAAGCATGTCATCGGTCTGCATCTTGAATTCGCCGGACTTCAGCTTTTCAAATAAAGGGACCCTTTCCGGTACCCGAAGGCTCCTCAGGCGAATAAAATGGGGGTTGATCTGGTTCAGGACCCGGGCGGATTCCACGGCGTGCTCCCGCCACATATCCTGGCCTCCCAGCCCGGGCATGACATACTCCGAGAGCTCCAGGCCGGATTCCATGACTTTACGTCCGGCATCAATGTGGCGGTCGGCGGAAACTCCCTTCTTGACAAACTTCAAAACCGGATCATAGCCGGATTCCATGCCGACGTGGACCCTGTCAAGGCCGGCTTCCCGAAGCCGAATGAGTTCATCCAGGCTTTTCCTATGGATCGTACGGGACCTGGAATAGGTGGTCACCCGGGTGATTTCAGGGAATTTCTCCCTTAAAAACACCAGGACCTCCACCAGATCATCCGTTTTCATGATCAAGTTATCCGCGTCCTGCAGGAAACAGGAACCCGTCCCGTAGTAAAGCCAGGCAGCAATGCTCCTGTAATGATCGCCGAGGTTGGGGTCCCCGAAGATACGGCTCACCACCTCTTCGTCAACGCGGCCGCTGCTTCCAAGCCTCCAGGAAAGGGCCTTGATGTCATCCGCAATATCCCGGGCCGCCTGGATGTCTTCTTTTATTTCCTGGACCGACCTCAGGGAGAACTTCTTTTTCTTGTAAACGGGACAAAAAAGGCATTGGTTCCAAGGGCAATTTCTGGTCACCCTGATAAGAAGACTCCTCGCCTCGTTCGGAGGCCGGATGGGGCCTTGTTCAAAACAAAGCTGCTTTCCCATGGTCCATACCCGTGCTTCAACTTCGCTTTTACCATTCCCGAAAAGAACCGGGATGCTTCCACCATACTCACACCGATCAAGGGCCCCGGGATCCCGGACTGTCACCACTCCCGGTGTGTTGCCCGCTGGATCTATCCCCCCCGATCAGGAATTTCAGATCTTTCTTTGGTAATTGAGAGAGGACCGTGCCGTTCGCGTAGAATCCAAGGCCCAGAGCGCGTCCCTTGTAACGGAGAATTACATAGCCCTTTTCCACGGCCAGATCGGCTTCGATCCGTTCTCCGGAGGCCAATCTGTAAAGCTGGTCCTTTGAAATTTCCAGGACGGCCTTCCGGGCCTTTTTACCAAAGACCTGAATCAGCCGTGTGGTAGGTTTGATGAACCCGCCTACCCGATTAAAGGCCCGCATACCCGCCAAGGAAATTTTCAAGCGTCGGGCCATTTCCAGCAAAGGAGAGTCCTTTAACAGCCACCAGCTCTTTCCTTTCCTCAGCAGCACATAGCCTTCGAATACCTTCCTGGGAATCCCGAATCGATCCTCCATATAGGTAACGACGGCTTCCCTGTCAAGCTTTCCTGCCGATTCGGGCCATGAAGAATCCCACCGAGTCCACCCGGTGGGGATAGAGTCGGACGGCGTATCGGACATCCTTTTCATATCTTTTTCCCTTCCATTCCTCGATTCCGGGTTCGCCGGGGAGGTCCAGATGGATGGGCAACAGTGCGGCATCCCTGTTCTTCAACAGGAAATCCACCACTGCTTCGTTTTCCTCCGGGTTGTAAGTGCAGGTGGAATAAACCATCTCTCCCCCCGGCCTCAAAAGGTCGAACCCCCTCAAGAGAATCCTTTTCTGAACTTCCGGGAGTTTCTTTTCTTTCTTCCCAAGCCGATGAAAAACCTCCCTTCCGGTCGAACGGAAGCGTCCTTCTCCGGAACAGGGGACATCGGCCAGCACGTAATCAAACCGATTTCTAAGGGGAAATTCCTGCGCCTGGTATGCGGTGATGACGGCGTTCAATACACCGAGCCGCGCCAGGGTATGAGCGAGGGGGACGTGCCGGGTCCAAAATAACTCATTGGCTATGATGATACCACTGTTTTCCATGAGTTGCGCCAATTGGGACGTTTTTCCACCGGGGGATGCGCACATGTCCAAAACAAAGGAACCTGGTGCCGGGTCCAACACGAGGGGCGGGAGACAGGAAGTAAGGGCCTGTGGATGGATGTATCCAAGGAAATATTCCAACAGATTGCCCGGAGAATCCAGGTTTCGGGCTAAAAAAAGGGTATCGGTCCAGGGAAGGCTCTGTTCAAGCTGGACACCCTCTTCTTCCAAAAGGAAAAGAAGAGCGTCTGGATCGATCTTGAGGCTGTTGAATCGGAGGTGTACAGGGAGAGGTTTCCTGAGAGATGCCTGGAAAAGTGGAAAATCCGGTATAATATCCGCATATTCACAAAAAAGGTCCATATGGGTCGATAGTTCTGTATTTCAATTTCATCAGCGAACCGATTCCACGGCCCCTTGCTTATTATCCCTTTCGGCCGATAACGTGATTGGCGATCACCTTGCGTTGAATCTCCGAAGTCCCCTCATAGAGGGTAAAAACCCGGGCGTCCCGGTAATAGCGCTCCACCGGATATTCCTTGATATATCCATAACCACCGTGGATCTGAAGGGCTGTGTAAGCCACCCTGTTGGCCATTTCAGAGGCATAGACCTTGGCCATGGATGCGGCGGCCGTGAAAGGCTCCCCCCGATCCTTCATGGCCGCTGCATTGAAGGTCAGGAGCCGCGCAGCCTCTATCTGCGTCGCCATGTCGGCTATCATCCAGCGAATACCCTGAAACTGGGAAATGGGCCGGTTGAATTGTATCCTCTCCTTGGCATAGCTCACGGCCGCGTCAAGGCAGGCCTGGGCCAGACCCACGGATTGCGAAGCGATACCGATTCGGCCCCCGTCCAGGGAAGTCATGGCGATAATAAAGCCATCCCCCTCCACTCCAAGCAAGTTTTCAGCAGGCACCCGGCAGTCCTCGAAAATGAGTTCAGTGGTATCGGAGGCCCGCAAACCCATCTTGTCCTCTTCCTTACCCACGATAAAGCCCGGGGTCCCCTTTTCCACGACAAAGGCGCTGATACCCTTATGTTTTTTTTCTCTGTCCGTATAAGCCGTTACAACGGTCACATCTGAGTTCTTTCCCGTGGTTATGAAGGTTTTCCTGCCATTGATGATATAACTGTCTCCGTCCCTGACCGCCTTTGTCTTCTGGCTTGCTGGGTCGGATCCCGCACCGGGTTCCGTGAGCGCGAAGGACCCAATTTTTTGCCCGGATGCCAAAGGCTTGAGGTAGGTCTCCTTCAGGTAATCCGATCCAAAAAGGTAGATAGGCCCGCATGCCACGGAATTGTGAACCGACATGACAACCGCGGTGGAGGCACAGGCATAAGCCACTTCCTGAAGGGCCAGGGAATAGCTCACGGTATCCACCCCGGCACCCCCGTACTCGACCGGGACATTCATCCCCATCAGTCCCAGTTCACCCATCTGTCTAAGAATCTCCCGTGGAAATTCCCTTGTTTTGTCTCTTTCCGAAGCGGTGGGCATGATCTCGGACCTGGCGAAATCCCTGACCATAGCCTGGATCATCTTTTGTTCCTCGGTAAGTTGATAGGCCATCCCCCAAACCTCGCTTTTTTTCTTCAATCGAAAGGGTTGCCGTTGAAAGTCTGCACCGTCCGTCCCCGGGCCGGATCCAGTGCTCCCTTAGGCCGGCGCAAGATCCATTTCCGCTCAGGGAGTATAAAGCACTACGAGGAGTTCCGCTTTTTCCTCGCTCAGGTTTCTGAGCTTATGTACCACGGCGGAGTTGAAGTGGAGAGATTGATCGGGACCAAGGATATTTGAATTTTCTCCCACCTTGACCTCGATCTTCCCCTTCAGAACGTAGATAAACTCCTCCCCCGCATGTCGATAGCTGACTCCCTCATGGTGGGAAAGAGGGTCGATGAACACCTTGAACGCCTTCAAGTGCTTGTGACGGGCCTCTGGGGTAAGGGTCCTGTATGAATAGGCCTCGGTTCTCCGCTGGTAGGCCTGATCGGAAGTTTCCTCGGCCTGCTTTTTTTCTTCCTGGAGCAGGATTCCCGAATCAATGCCGAGGGCCTTGGAAAGCTGCAGCACTACGCCGACCGGGGGCAGCACTTCTCCTTTTTCCACCTGAGAGATATATTGAGTGGTAAGGCCTGTCTCATTGGCCATGTGCTTCAAGGTCAACTTCCTGTCCCGTCTCAATCTCATCAGCCTCTTTCCGAGAGGCATACTTTTTTTCCGTGCCGCCATGTCGTTTTCTCCATCAAAAAAAGTTTAAATCTTTTTATGATTGATCTCCGCCGCCAACCCCGTCCCCTTTGCCGTCATCCGGGGCCCGGAGAGTTGCGATCCCTTTCAAAACAAAACCGATGATAAGAACGGCGCTGATAAGAATAATCAGATTGGATGCGAAAAAGGTCATGACGAAAAACGCCGGGTCCTTCAAATTGTAAGCCGCCACCAGGAGATGGACGCCGAAAAAGAGAAAAAAACAGCCAGCCAGGATCAGGATCACCTGCCGGGTCCACCAGGCGAAAGCCGTTATGCCGAGCCTATCGTTGTTCTCATTCATGGGCTGTTAGAAAAACGAACCTAAACTGAGCGTTTCAAAATTTTGATGAGACCTTTTATTTATGGATGGATACTATCTAGTGCCCGCGAGGATCTTGATTACGAGCTCGTCGCACACGCTGTATGGGTCTTCCTTTCCCTGAAGCACCGCCTCCACGGCCCGGTCGAAATCCCCCTTTTCACGGATTCGAGAGAGGCCTTCCTCAATCAACCGACTCTTGATCATGTCAGCAAGCTCCGACTCCACCCTTGCCCGTTTTTTTTCCTGATCCCGAGGACCGGGAGTCTCTTCAAGGTGTTTCCGGTGTCTCTCGATCTCCTCGAGCAGTTCCTCTGTTCCTTTGTCAAAGAGGGCTTCCGTCTTGAGAATCGGAGGAATCCAGTGGGCCTCTTCTCTTTGGGCTCGTCCCATCTCGATCATCTGGCGAAGCTCGTTGTAAGTCTTGTCGGCTCCTTCACGGTTCGCCTTGTTGATCACGAAGATATCCGCCACCTCCAAGATTCCCGCCTTTATGGCCTGAATGTCATCCCCCATTCCCGGAATCACGACCACCACTGTCGTCTGGGCATTCCGCACCACGTCCACTTCGTCCTGGCCCACGCCGACGGTTTCCACCAGGATATAATCCTTTCCCATGGCGTCCAGCACGGTGATGGCGCTGCGGGTGGACTGTGTGAGACCGCCGAAGTGTCCGCGGGTGGCCAGGGATCGAATGAACACTCCCTCGTCCAGGCTGTGCCGCTGCATCCGGACCCTGTCCCCGAGAATGGCCCCGCCACTGAAAGGGCTGGTAGGGTCCACCGCTAGGACACCCACTGTCTTGTCCCTCTTTCTCAGATGAGTAATCATCTGGTCCACTAGGGTACTCTTTCCCACTCCCGGCGCCCCTGTGATTCCGACCACATAACCTTTTCCTGTATAAGGGTAAAGGGCCTTGAGAGTTTCCCTGACATACGGCACCCCGTCGTCGATATCGCGGATCAGGCGTGCAACGGCCCTTATGTCGCCGGCGACGACCTTTTCAACGGCATCTCCCATTCCTATTCAGACCTCGCTTTCACGTTTTCCCTGACCCATTGAACGATCTCCGTCAAAGGGGACCCTGGTGTGAATATTTCCTTGATCCCCGCCTCCTTCAGCCGCGGGATGTCTTCTTCCGGAATAATTCCGCCTCCGCACACGACGATGTCATCCGCCCCCTTCTCCTTTAACAGATCCACGACCCTGGGAAATAAATACATGTGGGCCCCGGCCAAGCTGGAGAGTCCGATCATATCCACGTCCTCCTGGATGGCGGCCTCTACGATCTCTTCCGGTGTCTGGTGGAGCCCCGTATATATGACCTCGAATCCCCCATCCCTGAAGGCCCTGGCGATGATACGGGCTCCCCGGTCGTGTCCGTCCAATCCCGGTTTAGCAACCATTACCCTAAGTCGCCGCTCCCTCTGCATGGTTCCTCCCTCAAGGTTTTCTCACTCAAAACGAGACTTTTGAAAAACGCATCCTTAAGCCCTAAAACCGCTTCAACCCGGGATATTGAAGATGTCAATAGGTTCCGGGATCCCTGTATTCTCCGAATACCGCTCTGAAGACATCGCACACTTCCTGGAGCGTGGCATGGGCCTTGACAGCATCAATAATGAACTCCATGACGTTCTCCCCGCCGCTGCAAGCCTCGCCGAGTCTCTCCAGGCATTCCCGGACCCGCTTGTTATCCCGGTCATTCTTTATTCTCTGGGTCTTCTCGATCTGGAGTCTTTCCAGTTCCTCGTCGATCTCCAGGATCTCCACGGGCAGCCTCTCCTCGCTCGTGTACTTGTTGACCCCGACGACCGTCCTCTCCTTTTCATCGATCTGTTTCTGGTAATGGTAGGCCGCATCAGCGATCTCCTGCTGGGGGTAATTCCTTTCGATAGCGGCCAGCATCCCCCCCATGTCGTCGATCTTCCGGATGATCTCAAAGGCTTCTTCCTCTAGTTGGTCCGTCAGGGCCTCCACTAAGTAGGATCCACCCAATGGATCGATGGTATTAGCAACCCCGGACTCCTCGGCGATGATCTGTTGGGTGCGCAGGGCGATGGTAGCGGCCTCCTCGGTGGGAATGGCGAGGACCTCGTCCAGAGAATTGGTATGGAGAGACTGGGTCCCTCCCATGACTGCTGCCAAGGCCTCAAGGGTGGTCCTGACGATGTTGTTGTAAGGTTGCTGGGCCGTAAGGGAACACCCGGCCGTCTGGGTATGGAAACGCAGCCACCAGGAGCGCGGGTCCTTGGCCTTGAAACGCTCCTTCATGATCTTTGCCCACATTCTTCTCGCCGCCCGAAACTTGGCGATTTCCTCGAAAAAATCCAGGTGTGAATTGAAAAAGAATGAAAATCTCGGTGCAAAGGAATCCACGTCAAGGCCCCTCTCGATGGCCGCCTCCGTGTATGCGATACCGTCAGCGAGGGTGAAAGCGAGTTCCTGCACGGCCGTTGATCCCGCCTCCCTGATATGATATCCGCTGATGCTGATCGTATTCCATTTAGGCACCTCCTTGGTCCCGAATTCAACGGTATCAGTGATGAGGCGAAGTGACGGTTTGGGGGGACACATGAAGGTCTTCTGGGCGATGAATTCCTTGAGCATGTCATTCTGAATGGTGCCGCCGATGTCTTTCCGGGAAATCCCGCGATTTTCCGCCATTGCGATGTACATCCCCCAAATAACAGGGGCTGGAGGATTGATGGTCATAGAGGTAGTAATCCGCTCAATGGGAAGCCCCTCGAAAAGATCTTCCATATCCACGAGGGTATCGATGGCGACCCCGCATTTTCCACACTCTCCCCTGGCCTTCGGGGAATCCGTGTCATAACCCATAAGGGTAGGCATATCAAAGGCAGTGGAAAGTCCGGTCTGTCCGGCCTTTACAAGATGATGAAAACGCCTGTTGGTATCCTTGGCCGTTCCGAGTCCGGCAAACATTCGCATCGTCCATAGGCGGCCTCGATACATGGAGGGTTGAACCCCCCTGGTGAAAGGATAAGATCCAGGGAACCCGATGTCCCTCGAAAAGTCCTGGGACTTGACATCCAACGGTGTATAGATCCGCCGGATTTCCCGATCGGATACGGTGGAAAATCGCTTGAGCCTTTCAGGCCTTTCAGAAAAGACCTGCTCCAGCTTTTCCGACCACTTCTCCTCCCCCCTTTTTAACTCAGACATGATCTCCTGGTTGTACGTCAATGCCATGTCTTTCCCTCCTGCCTTGGACTCTGGGTGTCTGTTGATCCCGGGGCCTGGAATCGCCCCCGATTCAAGGCCTACAATTTACCAAGAAGGGCGCTGGCTATAGTATTTTTCTGGATCTCCTTGGTCCCCTCATAGATTTCCATGATCTTGGCATCCCTGTAAAAGCGCTCCACCTCATATTCCAGCATGTAACCGTATCCTCCAAGGAGTTGGATCGCCTCATCCGCCACCTCCACTGCGACCCTTCCTGCGTACATCTTGGCCATGGAGGTGAGTTTCGGATCGATTCTTCCCTGATCGAAATTCCAGGCCGCCTTGTATACAACCAATCGGGCGGTCTCGATCTTCGTGGCCATGTCCGCCAACTTGTGCTGGGTCACCTGGAATTGAGCGATTTTCTTTCCGAACTGGCTCCTCTCCTTGGTATAGGCGAGGGCCCTGTCAAAGGCCCCCTGGGCAATCCCCAGGGCCTGGGCCGCGATTTCGATCCGGCTCTCATCGAAAAACTCGAGCACCTGATAAAAGCCCCGGTTTTCCTCCCCCACAAGATTATCAGCAGGCACACGGACGTCATTGAAAGAGAGTTCCGCGGTGGAGGTCATCTTGATCCCCATTTTTTCCCCCACCTCCTCGGCGCTGTAACCCGGGGTGTCCCTTTCCACCAGGATAACAGATTGGCCCCGGTAGGTGGGTTGGACCTTTTCGTCAGTCTGGCACAAAACTACTGCGAAATTGCTGATGGTTCCGTTGGTGATAAAGGTTTTGCCGCCGTTGATGACGTATTGGTCACCCTCTCGTACCGCGGATGTATTCAGATAGGTGATGTCACTTCCATGATCCGGTTCGGTGAATCCTCCACTCGAAATGGCCTCTCCTCTTGTAATGGGGATGAGATATTTCTTCTTCTGCTCCTCGGTCCCGAATCTCAGGATGATCTCAGAGGCAAAATCAGACAGGCTCAGAGCAATCCCCAGGCCGGAATCCCCGCGGCAGAACTCTTCCACCACGAGGGCGTTTTCCAGGATTCCATAATCCTGGCCGCCGTATGCCTCGGGGTAGTGAATTCCCACGAAACCCAGTTCACAGGCCTTCTTCCAGATTTTAGTAGGAAAGGAATGATTCCGCTCATGTTCAAGGGCGATTTCCTTGTCGAACTCCCCCTTTGCAAAATCCCTTGCCGCTGATTGAATGGCTTCCTGCTCGCTGTTCAATTTGAAATCCATGGATTGCCTCCCCGTTTTTGTTTTTCATTCGCCTTCGCCAGGATACCCTGTAGCTTGTGCTACAAGGAGGAATGGCGGCAGTTCCGTCTCAATGCCGCTCAAGATTCCCTGCTGCCTATAGCGGAGAGCTTCATTCTGAAGCGGTATTCCAGCCGCCATTTCCAGGAGTCAGGGCAATAAGGCTTCCCCCAGGTCCTTCCGGCCTGTTCAGATTCCTTGTCCATGGGGAGCCCCTGGGTCCTCCATGATACTTTCCTGCGCCAGGGTCCTGTTCGCTTCCATAACTGGAGCTGAAAGTCGTTCTTACTGAGGGACGCGCTGAAGCCTCCGATGAAAACGGTCCTGAGATCCCCTGGAAGTGAAGACTTTTCAAAGAAAACCGGAAAGTTGGAAAAGGTTCGGAGCTTAAAAAGAGCAAACGAAGGTGGAGTCTTCCGCTTATCCAAATCCGGCGGGAGAATCCTTCGGGATCGGAAACCGCCGATGTTCATTTGAGGACGAGTAAGAAAGCAGCGAAGATACTCTCTCCATAGCGGATGGCAGTGCTCCGGGGGCTCGTTTTTATGGAGGTTTCCCCCAGGAGAAGGGACCCCTGCCCTTCCCCTGGGGCTGATCAAGTCGGGTGGGAATTGATACATGGGATATCCGATGGTCACGAAACCGCGGATCCTTTCAGATCTCCCCCTTGAATTCCGGTTTTCTCTTCTCCAGAAAGGCACCCATACCTTCCTTGGCATCGGGGCTTGCAAAGCAAAGGCCGAAGGAATCCGACTCCATCTGGCAACCCCGCGACAGGTCCGTATCGAAACCCCGATCGATACATCGCTTGACCGCCCTCAAGGAAACCTTACCCTTGGAGGCGATGAGCTCAGCGGTCTTCATGGTCTCCTCCCAGAGCTTATCCGGAGGAAAAACTTTATTTACGAGGCCCATTTCCCAGGCCTCACGGGCGCTGATCATTGCTCCGGTCATGCACAGTTCCTTGGCCCTTCCTTTTCCTACCAAGCGTGCGAGCCTCTGGGTGCCACCGAATCCCGGCATGATCCCGAGATTGATCTCCGGTTGCCCGAATTTGGCATTCTCCGAGGCATAGATAAAATCGCAGGCCATCGCGATCTCGGTGCCGCCTCCTAGGGCAAAGCCGTTGACACAGGCAATCACCGGGATGGGGAGATTCTCGAGGCGTGCCAAGAGGGCATGTCCTTCCTGAGAAAACTGTAAGGCTCCAAGCGGCGAGAGGTTGACCATATAGGCGATATCGGCTCCAGCCACAAAGGACTTATCCCCTTCTCCAGTAAGAACCAACACTTTGATATCCTTATTTTTTTCAACCTCGGAGAGGGCTTCGTTGGTCTCTCTCAGCACATCAGGATTAATGGCGTTCAAGGCCTTGGGTCGATTGAACTTGAGGACAGCCACCGCCCCTTTGATTTCGAAAATGATGGTCTCATATGCCATGACGGTCTCCTCGTGAAAAAACGCCGGTCAAACCGGGGAGCACCCGAATTTAGAGGACGGGTGCTCCCCCTGCAGGGCGCGAATGAAATTCCATTGTGAAATTACACCTTCTCCAAAATCATCGCCATCCCCTGGCCACCGCCGATACAGAGAGCGGCCATACCAAGTTCCTTATCCAGTCTATGCATCAGGCCGGTAAGGGTTACGATGAGCCTGGCGCCGGTACAGCCTATGGGATGACCGATGGAAATCCCGCTTCCAACGAGGTTGGTTTTCTCGATATCCGCGTTCAATTCCCTCATGCAGGCGATGGCCTGGGACGCAAAGGCCTCGTTCAACTCGATGACTCCAATGTCATCGATGGTCATACCGGTCTTTTTCAGGACCTTTCTCACAGCCGGGATCGGCCCGGTACCCATGTAGGCCGGATCCACTCCCCCGGAGGCATAGGCCTTGATCTTGGCGAGGGGCTTTAACCCCAGGTCCTTGGCCTTCTCTTCGGACATCAGGAGGAGGGCCGCCGCGGCGTCGTTGATTCCCGAGGCGTTTCCGGCCGTGACCGTTCCATCCTTTTTGAATGCCGGCCTGAGCTTGGCCATCTTTTCAACGCTCGTGTCCATGGGCCTTTCGTCCGTATCGAACACAATGGGATCGCCTTTTCGCTGGGGGACTATAACCGGCACGATCTCATCCTTGAAATACCCCTTGGCGATGGCTTCCCGTGCCCGAGCATGGCTGAGGGCCCCCAGCTCATCCTGCTCCTGGCGGCTGATTCCATATTTTTCGGCTATATTCTCAGCAGTAATCCCCATGTGATAACCATAAAAGATCTCGAAGAGACCATCCAGGATCATCAGGTCGACGAGGTCCACGTTGTTCATCCTCGCTCCCCAGCGGGCGGCCGGGAGGGCGTAAGGAATCATGCTCATGTTTTCCTGTCCCCCGGCTAGAACGATTTGCGCATCGCCCGCCTTGATGGCCTGGGTTCCAAGGGCGATCGCCTTCATTCCCGAAGCACAAACCTTGCTCACGGTAAACACGGGGGTTTCCTTGGGAACGCCTGCGCTGATGGCCGCCTGCCGGGCCGGGTTCTGACCTACTCCCGCCGTGCAAACGTTTCCCATGATGACCTCGTCGATTTCAACAGGTTGAAGGGAATCTTCATAGTCGTACCCCTTCTTCTCCAGTTCAATCATTCCCTGGCCTTTTAACGCATCGGGCTCGTACTGGGTCATGTTTTCCGTGGCAACGGGGCGCAATCCGGCTTTCTTGAGCACCGCCTTCAGGGTCAGGGCCCCCAATTGAACAACAGGTGTCGTTTTCAAGGTCCCGCCGAAGGATCCTACAGGGGTCCTTGCCCCAGATACGATTACTACATCTCCCATAATACCTTCTCCTTTAAGTGGTTTATGTCTTTTTCAGCACAACTCACAATCTGTCCGGCCATTTTCCGGGACCGCACCTTGCAGATCGGCATCTCGGGGAATCATTGCATGGATATAGTTCAGGGCTCGTTGTGCACGATCAGGGTTACCGCCTCGCCCCCGCCCAGGCAAAGGGAGGCCTCCCCGATCTCCACCCCGGTCTCCTTCATGGCATAGATCAGAGTGGTGAGAACCCGTGCCCCGCTGGCTCCAATGGGATGCCCCAGAGCCACCGACCCCCCGTGAATGTTCACCTTTTCAGGGTCCAGGCCCAGTTCCCGGTTGATGGCAAAAGAAGAGGAGCTGAAGGCCTCGTTTATCTCGTGGAGCCCGATGTCCTGCAGTTCCAGCCCTGCCTTTTTCAAGGCTTTCGGGATGGAGATCAGCGGGGCCACGAGGACGTACTTCATGTCCAGGCCCCCGGCGGCCTGTGCCCCGACCCGGACCAAGGGCCGGCATCCCAGTTCTTTGGCCTTCTCTCTGGACATGAGCACCACTGCCGAAGCCCCGTCGGCGATCTTTGAAGAATTGCCCGCCGTGACCAGGCCGTCTTTCTTAAAGGCCGGTCTCAACCCAGCCAGGGCCTCCTTGCTGGTCCTGGGCTTTCTCAAGGGAATATCATCCGTGTCAAAAACCTTCGGATCTCCTTTCTTCGTGGGCACCTTAACCGGCACAATCTGATCCTTGAACTTCCCCCCCTCGATTGCAGCCCACGCCTTCTGGTAGGAATTCAAGGCGTGATCATCCATGTCCTGACGCGTCACACCGTATTTTTCAGCCACCAGTTCAGCGCTTTGCCCCATGTGGAAATCATTGACATGATCCCAGAGCCCATCGTGGACCATACCGTCTATCGCAGCCCCATGGTTCATTCTATACCCTGTCCGGGCCTTCGGCAAAAGGTAAGGGCAGAGGTTCATATTCTCCTGCCCGCCGGCTACCACTACATCGGCATCCCCGCATTGAATGGCCTGGGTCGCCATCATGACGGCTTTAAGCCCGGATCCGCAGACCTTGTTGACCGTGGTTGCCCCCACCTCCCAGGGAAGGCCGGCGCGGATCATGGATTGCCTGGCCGGATTCTGACCCAGCCCATGGGGAAGGACGCACCCCATAATAACTTCATCCACATTGTCCTTTTCGATCCCGGCCCTGCGGATAGCCTCTTGGATCACAAGCGCACCCAACTCCGTGGCCGTAACCGTGCTCAAGGAACCCGCAAAATCACCTATTGGCGTCCTGCATGCACTGACGATAACTACGTCCCTCATGTCACCTCCCAGGTACGATGTGCGGTTGGATACTTCTTGTTCTGTTTTCAAAAATCCGGAGAGGCCCCACGCAAATGAACGGACCCCGCCACCTTAGACCCTGGAATATATAAAGATTGCCGTTTTTAAGTCAAGTTATAATTGGATGCGTGGTTTTTTGCAAAATCTGGAAACGAGAAACCCTGGGCGATGCCCTGCAAAGGCGAACCTTTACACTCTGCGGCCGCGGGTTCCCTAGAGTTCCCTTTCCCTGACCTTGCTACTCCTCCATTGATTTTGCTTGACACGGAAAGGGGCCGCTCGTTAATAAATTGACAGACGATAAAGACCAATTTCATTGAACCGGACCCGGAGACCCGGGGAATTGGCTGATATCGAAATCCTGAAAGGGAGGTTTTGATGAATCCTTTAGCGCAGGAACTCAATAAGATCATTCAAGAAACCAATCCTTACATTTATGAGATGCTTTCTGATGTAGGGAAAAATTTATTCTTCCCTAAGGGAATCCTCACACAAAGCGCAGAAGCGAAGGAAAAGGCATACAGGTTCAACGCCACCATCGGGATGGCCACCGAGAAGGGCGACATCATGCATCTCCCGTCGGTCATGTCTATGATAAGGGGGCTGACTCCCCGTGAATCTCTCTCCTACGCCCCTTCCTTCGGGATCCCTTCCCTGCGAGAAACATGGCGCGACGCCCTCTTTCAGAAAAACCCCTCTTTGCGAGGAAAACCGATCAGCCTTCCCGTGGTGACAAATGCCATTACCCATGGTCTGAGTGTAATTGCCGACATGTGGGTCAACCCGGGGGATGTGATCATCCTTCCCGACAAGATGTGGGGAAACTATAACCTGATTTTTTCCGTTCGTCGGGGTGCTGACATCGTTCATTTCAATCTCTTCAACGACCAGGGAGGATTCGATCTCGAATCCTTTGAAAAATGCCTGATGGATCAGGCCGGTAAGCGGGAAAAAATCATCCTCATTCTCAATTTCCCGAACAACCCGACCGGATACACCGTAACCATACAAGAAGGGAACCGTATTGCAGAGATCTTGCAGTCCCTGGCCGCCCAAGGTAAACAAATTGTCGCGATAACCGATGACGCCTATTTCGGGCTTTTCTATGATGAGGACATACTCAAGGAATCTCTTTTCGCCCGCCTCGTGGACCTGGATCCAAGGCTATTGGCCATCAAGCTCGATGGAGCCACCAAGGAGGACTATGTCTGGGGATTGAGGGTGGGATTCATTACGTACGGGGGTCGTTTCAACGGAAACGCCTCAGATCTGTTCAACGCCCTGGAGAGAAAGACGGCCGGAGCAGTCCGCGGATCCATTTCCAACGCTTCCCATTTGGGGCAATCCATCATTCTCAAGGCCCTGAACTCCGAATCCTACCAGCAGGAGATCCGCGAAAAGTACGATATCATGAAGGGACGGGCCCAGGCTGTCAAGGAGGTCCTGACAGACTCCAAGTATGCCTCAGCATTTCAGCCTTACCCTTTCAATTCCGGATACTTCATGTGTATCCGGCTGAAAAAGGTAGACGCCGAAACCCTCAGGGTCCATTTGCTGGAAAAATATGGTGTGGGCCTGATCTCCCTGGGAAGTCACGACCTGCGGGTAGCCTTCTCCTGTGTTGAAAAGGAAGATATCCCGGAGCTGTTCGACACGATTCTTCAAGGCGTACAAGACCTTGGAGGATGATGATGCTCAGAAACAAGGAAGATGACTTCCTTGAAAGCCTGAAAAAGCAGGCATGGGCTGATTCCTGCCCTCAGGATGACCGTTTCTGGGAAGGTCTTAACACCTGGATCAAGGATGACTTGCTGCCGGAATTTCTTTCCCGGATCACCAGTCAGATCGACGAACTCATTGAAATCAATCCTGATCTCTCCGAGCCCAAGATCCTCACTCTGGCCGCCAAGTATATGGTCGATTTCCTGGGAGCCCGTTCCGCCTCGGTACGCATCTACGATCCCCATACTGAACAGATGCTCTCCTATGGATCCTTTCCCCTTGACGAGGCATCGAGACCTACGTATATCCCTTTGGAGAAGAGCATTGCAGGGGAGGTCGTAAAGACCCTGGAGACGTACCTGGTCCCTAACATCCTGGAAGAAGACCTCTTTAAGGACAAAACCATAACCGATAGGAAAGGCGTCTTTTCCCTCATGGCCGTGCCCTTGAGAATCCCGCGCTTTTTTCCGACCGAAAGAGACACTGCGGGTGTTATTCAAATCTACTTCCCGGAAAAAAACCGCAAATTTACACCCATCGAAATCCAAACCGCAGAGGTCATGGCAAAGCGATTGAGTTTCGTGGTCGCCAGGAAAAAAATCCTTTCCATGCAGCGGGTAAACGAGAAAAAAGAAACGATCGTCCGGCAAATCTTCACCAAACTGGGCTCCGGGCACGGGGTCAAAATGAAAGAGGTTTTCAACCGTATAATCCCTGAACTGGCCGACATCATCAATATCCAGAGCTGCGCTCTGTTCGCCGTCTCGGAAGATTCCGAACACGTGATCCTTGAGGCCGGTTACCCTGACCAGATCGGCTACCACGGGGTGGGCAAACGTTTCTCCATTCACAGTGAACCCGCTTTTGAGTTGATTTTGAACCGCAGGCATTTTCCTGAAGAATCGCCTTATGAAGTGTTGACCCAGGCCTATCTTCTCATCATGGACCCCCAGAAAAGCGGGTTACTTTCCGAGAGGCTCAAGGATTTCGCATCAGCACACAATATCAACTCCATCCTTTATGTTCCTCTGAATGTGGGAGAAGAAATCACCCATTTCATGACCTTTGATGCCCTGGACCAGCGCCAGCGGTACAGCGAGGAGGAAATCGAGATCTTCCTCTTTCTCGGCCGGGAGCTGATGAAGGCCCAGAGAATGGAACGCCTGGACGATATTCTCCATGACTTCAAGAATCCCGCCATTGCCACGGCCGGATTCGCAAGGCGGCTGAAGCGCCTCCTGTTGGAAGAAAACCTCAGGAAAAATAAAAAGAAGATCATGCGTTATGTGGACATCCTCCTGGATGAGACCAGCCGCCTTCAGGAGATGGCTCTGAGCCTGTACCAGATCGGAAAGGAACAAACAGTCAATCTGACGGAGGTCCTGAGGCAACGCTTTGAGATCAACCGGGAGGCCATCAGGGAACAGCTCAAACAAAATGTGGACCTCCAGGAGGGTCCTTTCCAGAACCCCCTCCTCGTTCGCTGCTACCCCCTTCACCTGGAAAGGATCCTCGACAACCTCCTAAACAACGCCACCAACGCCATTCCCTTGAAAGGGGGCAAGCTCGGCATCAGAACCTACCAGGAAAATGGTTGGGCCTGTGCCGAAATCACAAACACGGGGTTGATCTCCGACGAAGAGCGCCTGCGGTTGCTGGAAGGAGAAGGCAGGGGCCGGGGCATCTACATCACTCACCGTATCATCCGACTGCTCAAGGGTAAAATCGACGTAAAGGTCGGAAAGAACACCACCACCCTCATCGTGAGGCTTCCCCTGCAGGTTGCGGCGACGTAAGGAAAGCCGCTGGGTCCTTTACGGGGAGGTTTCCATGTCGAACTGGGAAAACTGCCCGCTTTTTGCCGCCTTTGGGGGCGGCGAATAGGTCTGGGGTTCGGTTCCCGCCTTGAAGGCCTGGAATACCGTCTTTCGGGAATAGGGTCCTGCAAGAAGCCCTGTCTTGGCGTCGATCTTGGCTATGACGATGCTACCACCCTCCGGAAAGGAGAACTCTTCAACCGGGCGATCCTTGAGGACATCAGACATAAAGTAGAGCCATATAGGGCTTGCCGCCCTTGATCCTGTTTCCCCTTTCCCCATTGGAGTCCGATCATCATACCCGACCCAGACTCCCGTGACCAGGCTCGGCGTAAACCCCATGAACCAGGCGTCCCTGAGGTCATTGGTGGTCCCGGTCTTTCCCGCTGCGGGACGCTTCAGGGCCTTCACCCGCCAGCCCGTCCCTTCCTGGACCACGGCACGCAGGATATCCGTCATTACATAGGCGGTTGATTCAGGGATGGCCTCCCGGAATGTGGGATGGTTTTCCTCAAGAATCTGTCCATTTCGATCCAGGACCTTTTCAATAAAAATAGGTTCTACGAGTTTTCCGCCGTTTGCAAACACGGCGTAGGCCCTGGTCAGTTCCTTCAAAGAAACGCCCGAGGAACCCAGGGCGAGGGAAAGATCAGGACTCAGACGGGATTCAATTCCCATGCGCCTTGCATAGTTGATGGTGTAAGAGATGCCTATTTTCTTTAATATCTTGACTGTTATGACATTCCTCGACTTGATGAGAGCGGTCCTGAACAGCGTGGGCCCGAAAAACTTCTCCTTGTAATTCTTCGGTCTCCAGACATCCTTTCCGGGGTCCAAAGAAGAAACGTACGGGGCATCAAGGATGACGGTCGAAGGGTTCATGCCCTTGTCCAGGGCCGCCGCATAAATGATGGGCTTGAACGCGGATCCGGGCTGGCGCCTGGACTGAATAGCCCTGTTGAATTGGCTCTCATAAACCGAGGCCCCCTCCTCCTTGATTCTTACGAGCACCACATCCCTTACCTTGAGAACTTTTCCAGGATCCTTGACCACCACATTGTAATAGGCCACCTTGGGATTCGGCTTCCGTGCCCACTTCATATCCTTGAGGGCGATGACCCCGGTCCTGTTCCCTACGCGGACGATTACCCGCTTCTTTTCCCGGTCCACTTCCTGGACAACCCCTTCAAGCACATCCCCCACAGCGGGCGGCCGACTCTCCAGTTTTTCGGCCACGGACCTGTTGAACGCCTCCACCTCACCGGGCGCCAAGTGTCGCAACGGCCCCCTGTAACCTTCCCTTTTGTCCAGTTCGAGCGTCCCTTTCTCTATGGCCCTTCTAGCGGCTGCCTGCATCTCCAGGTTCAGGGTTGTATAGACCTTGAGCCCTCCCCTGTAAAGACGGTCACGACCATAGGTCCTCTCAAGGTATTGACGCACGTATTCTGTGAAGTAAGGTGCCTTTTTAAAGGGGGTATCCTGTACATGCCTGACCTGAATCTCCTGGGCCAGAGCCTCTTTTTCCTGTTCCTCGGTGATGTACCCCTCCTCCCGCATGCGTTGGAGAACATAACGCTGCCGCGCCTTGGCCCTGTCAAAATGGAGGATCAGGGAATAGCGGCTGGGTGCCTGGGGCAGACCGGCCAGCAGAGCTGATTCCGCCAGGTTGAGTTCCATGGCGCTCTTTCCAAAGTAAGTCCGTGCAGCCGCCTCGACGCCGTAAGCCCCGTGGCCGAGGTAGATCTGGTTGAGATAGAGAAAAAGGATCCGTTCCTTGGAGAAATTCTTTTCTATTTGCAAGGACAAGATCGCTTCCCTTACCTTCCGTCGATAAGTCTTTTCAGGATTTTTCAAAAGCAAGGACTTGGTCACCTGCTGGGTGATGGTGCTCCCGCCCTGCTCAATCTTTCCAGCCATAAGGTTCTTGATGAACGCCCTGAAAATGCTGGCAAAATCCACGCCCTCGTGTTCGAAGAACCGAGAATCCTCCGCTGCGATAAAGGCCTGGATCAAGTGCTTGGGAATCCGTTCAAGGGGAACCACGATCCTCTTCTCATCCCAGAATCGCCCGATTACCTGACCGTCATCACTGTAAATTTCCGTGATTATTGGGGGGGTGTACTCTTCGAGGGATCCGATATATGGCAGGTTGCTTGACCAGAGGTACCATAGGGCCGCACCGGTTCCGGCCCCGGCAAGGAAGAGGAAAACCAAAAGAACTATTGCGATTTTGAAAAACCTTTTCACCTGGCACTTCCCGCTTAGAAGGATAGGAGTTTGCTGCAAAAATGTGTGAAAAATATATATGACACAAGGATCTAATGATGTAAAGCCCAAGCGGAAACAAGGGGTTCGCGGAATATTTGCCAAAAGGAGGCATGGATAAACTGCAAGCACCTTCACCGTTCAACGGAAAGAGTGCTCAGGGAAGGTCTTAAGGATAAACCCGAATTATGCGCGAATGTTTACCGGAGCGATAGAGGATAACGGGAT